>DASPNR010000007.1:300000-583149 GCA_035626395.1 Candidatus Limnocylindrales bacterium
CAGCCCGATTCCGAGGCCGCCGCCGGAGCCGGTGGAGCGGTGCACCTGCATGAAGGGCTCGAACACGCGCGAGAGCATCTCGGGAGCCAGTCCCGTTCCATCGTCCCTCACGCGCACCACGGCTGCGGGAACGGCGGCGCCGTCAGCCTGCTCGCGCGACAGCGTTACCCAGATGTTGCCGCCCTCGTGCGTGAACTTCGAGGAGTTGCCCAGCAGATTGGCCAGGATCTGCTCGAGGCGCATGGGATCGCCGTCGACGAACGTCGCCTGCCCGTCCAACTCCAGATGCAGGTGCTGCTCGTGGCCTTCGAGTGCGGGACGCAGCGCCTCGCACGTCCGATGCACGACCTGCGCGAGGTCGAGCGGCTCCAGCCGCAGATGGATCCGGCCGCTGGTGATGCGAGAGACGTCCAGGAGATCGTCGATCATGCGCGCCATGTGCGCGATCTGGCGCTCCATCATGGCGCGCGTGCGGACTGTCGTATCCGGATCGTCGACCATTTGAAGCACTTGCGAGCCGCTGCTCATGGCGGCAAGGGGATTGCGAAGCTCGTGCGCGAGCATGGCCAGGAATTCGGTCTGACGGCGGTTGGCCTGCGCGAGCTGCTCGACCCTGGTACGCAGCGACTCCTCCAGGGCCTTGCGGTGCGTGATGTCCTTCATCGAGAGGACGATGGAGAAGTCTCCGTCGTCTCGCGTCAGCCGCTGCGCGTTCAGGAGCAGGGTGCGGCGCACGCCGCCGTCGGCGGTGAACGAGTGCTCGAAGTCCTCCATGGGCGTGCCGGTGTAGCGAACCGCATCGAGGGCGCGTCGCAGGTCGGCCGTGTTCCACCGCCCGTCGCAGATGCGCGGTAGCGGGCTTTGCTCGACGTCGGCGGCCGACAGTCCCATCGCGTCATAGAACCTGTCACTCGCCTTCTGCACGCGCAGGTCCGCATCCAGCACGAGCAGCGGCTCGGCGACCGCCGCCACGATCGCTTCGGCGTACCGCCGCGCGCGCGCTAGCGTGTCGATGTCCACGAGCAGCAGCACCACCCCGTCCAGACGGTTGTCGAGCGTGCGATACGGCCATATGCGCAGCGAGTGCCAACGGCCCTGCTTGTCCTGGACGTCCATCTCCTGAAACGTCATCGAATCGATGACCTCGGTCACCAGGGGTTCCAGGTCGTCGATGCTGAGGCCGAGCTTCAAATCGGAGATGGAGCGGCCGACGTCGCTGCTGCGCACGTTCAGGACGCGCTCTGCTGCCGGCGTCACCCGGCGGATGCGCAGGTTGGCGCCCAGCATGATAATCGGCATGCGGACGCTGGCCAGGAGGTTGACGAGGTCGTTGTTGGTCTGGCTCAGCTCGTGATTCCGCCGGCTGAGCTCGTCGTTGAGCGTGGCCAGTTCCTCGTTGCTGGACTCGATTTCCTCCTTGGAAGTCTGCAGCTCCTCGTTGATGCTCTGCAGCTCTTCATTGGCCGACTGCACCTCCTCGTTCGCTGCCTGCAGTTCCTCGTTGGCCGCTTCCTGCTGCTCCACCACCGATTGCAGATACTCGCGAGTCGCCGCCAGCTCGCTGAGCAGCCGGCGTGTCTCGTCGTTGTCCTCCGGTGCCATCGTGGCCATCGGCACGGCCGGCTGCGCGTCCTCCGTCGGGCTGGCGGAGAACGTCACGAGATAGTGATCGCCGCTGCCGGTGCTGCGGACAGGGATGACCTCGACGTGCGCTTCGAGCGGATCCTCATCGGTGCCGAGCGCGATGCCGGACGTCCGCACGGGTACGCCATCGCGCCGAGCGCGGTCGCACGCGTTGCGTACCGGCGCCACGAGCGCCTCCGGCAGCATCTTCAGCAGGTTCAGCGATGCGGTGCCCGACGCTGGAGCGATGAACCGGCTGGTGTCGCCGCGGAACTGCAGTATCTCGAGGTCAGCGGTCACCAGCACGCCCGGCGGTGCGTAGCGCGCGAGCAGCAGGCGGTCCGCCTCTTTGTGCGGATCGCTGGACCTTGCCGCGGCCGGACGTTCGGAGCGTGCCGGCCAGTACGCCGCCAGGCCGCTACGGCGCGTTCCCGGCGCCGATATGGTGGGGGAGGAGCGCGCGCCGGCTTTCTTGCCGTAGAAGTTGAACGTCTGGCTGGCGCTGTCGAACAAGTGCGCGGCCCCGACGATCGCTTCCGAAGGGCCCAGCCATAGGATGCCGCCGGGCTTGAGCGCGTAGTGCAGCGTCGGCATCAGCCTCTCCTGCAGGCTGCGTTCGAGGTAGATCATCATGTTGCGGCAGCTGACGAGGTCCATGCGCGAGAACGGCGGCTCTGCAAGCCCGTTGTGCGTCGCGAACACGCACATCTCCCGCGTGGCGCGGTTGACGCGGTAGCAGTCGCCCATGCGAACGAAGAACTGACGCAGCCGCTCTGGAGAAACGTCCTTCTCGATGCTCCTGGAGTAGACGCCGCTGCGAGCCTTCTCGATGCCTGCCGGATTGAGATCGGTGGCGAATATCTGCACCGGCAGGGGCCGTCCTCTCTGCTGTGCGAACTCCTGGCAGATGATCGCGATCGAATACGCCTCCTCTCCGGTCGAGCAACCCAGAACCCAGATCCGCAGCGGCTCCAGCCGGCTGCGCTCCGACACCAGTGCCGGAAGAATTTCGTCCCGCAGCGCTTCGAAAGCTTCGGGGTTACGGAAGAAGCTGGTGACGTTGATCAGGATGTCGTGGAAAAGGTTCTCCACTTCCTCCTGGCTGGAGCGGAGCAGCTCGAGATACTGGCCGAGGTCGTGCAGCTTGTGCAGCACCATGCGCCGGGTCACGCGGCGGAACAGGGTGCTGTGCTTGTAGTGCGAGAAGTCGGCTCCGAGGCTGTCGCTGATGACGTCGAGGATTTCGCGCAGCTCGTTCCCGTCGAGGCGCTCGCCGGCTTCGAATCTGTCCCGGTCGACGTACGGGTGGCGCGCCATGCGTCGCAGCTCGCCCGCGATCTGCTCGGGAGGCAGCACCAGATCGACACAGCCGGCCGCAATGGCCGAGCGCGGCATGCTTACCTGCTGCGCGGTTGAATCCTGCGCGAAGGCGAAGCCGCCGGCGCCCTTGATTTCCTCGAGACCGACGGTGCCGTCGTCGCCCAGGCCCGAGAGCAGGACGCCGATTGCGCGGCGCCCCTGCTCGGAGGCCAGAGCCAGCAAGAACGTGTCGATCGGCTGCGGCCGCCCGTGCGTGTCGTCGCGCGGCGTCAGACGGAGCCTGCCACCGGCAATGACCATGCTCGTGTTGGGAGGGATGACGTAGACGTGATCGGGAGCGACCTCCTGATCATCCTCGACCTTGACCACCGGCATGTCGGTGAGGCGGGCGAAGACCTCGTCGAGCTGGCTCGGATAGTTGGGCGCAAGGTGCGTGACGAACACGAAGGCCATGCCGGTGTCGGGCGGCAGGGCCCGTAGCATGGCCGAAAACGCTTCGATTCCACCGGCCGAAGCGCCCACGCCCACCACCGGGAACGGCAGCGCTGGCTCGGGCAGATCGAAAGCTATTTCTTCTTTTCGGGCCCCGGTGTCATCGGCCATGACGGACTCGGCGATCGCGCTGCGTGCGCGGCCGCACTGCGCGGCCGTGCCCCGAGCGGCGCGGCAGCCGTCGTACGTCCGCGGTCACGCAGCGTCAAGATAAAGTCGCCTGGCCGATGGCCGTAAGCTAACGATCGAACACCTTCTCTTCGGAAACGCCATGCGCGCCGGTCACGTCCTGGCGCGATTCGTGTGGGTCATCGTGCTGGCTGCGCCGGCTGGCCTTGGCGGACGGGTTGTCGTCATCCAGCTGCGCGTGCGCTTCCCGGTCGCGAGCGAAGCCGGCGTTCTCGCTGGAGCCGCCGACCTGCTGCGTGGAGCCGCCGGCGATCTCACCGGCCTGCTGAGCCGGGCTGTCGGTGGAGTGGCGTGCGTTCTGCTTGCTCGGATCGGCGCCGACCCCGCCGCCACCGAGACCGGTCTCCGGTGTCTCGCCGTACTCGTACTCCTGTCCCGAGCGGTGGCCGGTTTTTGAGGGATCGGGTCGGTCGGTGGGCGGCTGTCGTTGCTCGCTCATGAGGTCTCCTTGCGCATTCGCGCCGAAGGGGCGCGTCGCGTCTGAAACGGCGACTGCCTCCGGCGCCGGATTATTCGTAACGTCCCGTTTGCCGCGAACATTCGCGGGACGGGCTGCCTGACCCGTTCGAGGCGGGTTTCGCACGCATCGAGTCTGGGGCGGCCTCTTTGGAGGGACGCCGCCGCATTGCGCGACCGCCTTCGGGTCAAACCGTCTTGCTGAGGTCGCCCTATGCGGCGTAGCCATGGAGAGAACAGTGATTCCTGACGACCTGCAGCGTTTCCGCGCTGCGCGTGCGCTGAACGAAGGAGAGACCCAGATGCTGACGTTCCGAAGCGCCACGATGAGAGCCGCCGCGTTGGCGCTCGTCTGCCTGTTCCTTCCCCTGCCGGCCCAGGCACTGACCGACGCCGAGACCGAGTGCCGACTGGTCATCGCCAAGAGCATGGCCACATACACGCGGGCCGCGCTTCGCGTCACCAAGAAATGCCACCGCCGGCGCAGCGCCGGGCGTATCCCCCTCAGCATCGATTGCAGCGATCTGTCGCAGGCGGACACGCGCAACAAGCTGCCCGAGTACCGAACGCTCGTGCTCGACCGCATCGGCGGAGCAGGCAGCCCCTGCTCGCAGACGCCCGGGCTCCTGTCGCGCTACCCGAGTTGTCCCGCGCCTGCCCAGAGCGCCGATGACGGCGGCGCCTCGACGGGAATCGACTCCTTCACCGAGGTGGCGCAGTGCCTGATGGCGCTGACCGACGCCGAGGTCGGTGA
The DNA here is from genome assembly GCA_035626395.1 of Candidatus Limnocylindrales bacterium. Taxonomy (NCBI): domain Bacteria; kingdom Bacillati; phylum Chloroflexota; class Candidatus Limnocylindria; order Candidatus Limnocylindrales; species Candidatus Limnocylindrales bacterium. The sequence goes on from DASPNR010000007.1 coordinate 304,835, forward strand.
TTTGTCCGAGGAGACGGCCGGCGATCCGGCAAGCCCGCTCAGCGAAGCGGCGCTGCAGTGTCAGACGGCGATCTCCGAAGGCGTCAAGCGCATCGTCAAGCGCTACATGCACGAGCGGCGTCTTTGTCAGCGCAATCTCGACCAGGCGGGCGGCGGTCTCGACTACGGCTGCGAGGGCGCCGACCCGAACGGCCGCATCGCGCAGGCGCGCACCGCGGTCAGCAACTCCATCGCCACCCACTGTACGCTGTCGCAGGCCGAGCTGGCCACGCTCGACTCGTGCGGCGATACCACGGCCGAGCTGCAGCAGTGCGTCGTCGCCGCCGCCGACGAAACCGGCGCCGATCTGATCGAGAACGCCTACGAGCTGCCCGGCGCAACGACGACGACCACGGAGGCGCCGCCGACCACGACGCTGGCGCCCACGACGACCACGACGATCTCCGGCCCGACGACCACGCTCGGCGCCACCACCACGACGATCACCGGCCCCACCACCACCGTGGGACCGACGACGACGACGCTGACGGGCCCGACCACCACCGTCGGGCCGACCACGACGACCCTGACGGGCCCGACCACCACGACGATGCCGGAGGCGCAATGCGCCGATACGTTCCCGCTGTGCAACGGCGCGTGCGGCGACGGCACGTTCTGCGGCGTCGACGGGACGGCGTGCGTCTGCGAGGCGGCCACCGGCGCCTGCGCGCCGGCAACGATCGAACGCGTCTTCCACGCGAAGTACGAGGGCAGCCAGACCAGCCTCAGCACCGGCTGGACCGGCACGGCGCACGACGTCGACATCCCCGGCGGCAGCCGCGACGTCGTCGACGTCGTCTGCGACCAGGAGTGCGAGAACTGCCAGGTCTCGCTCAACGTGCAGGAAGGGCAGACCGTGTCGAACTGTCGCTGCGCTTCCTCGCCGCAGACCACCTGCACCGTCATCAACGGGCCCGATCCCGACAACTGCGGCGTCGTCGACTCCTCGTGCAACTGCTACTTCGGCTCCCCGCTGGCCATCTCCGCCGGCGGAACGCCGGTGTGCGTGACCAACGAGATCATCGAGGACTACAGCGGGACGATGAACCTGCGTACCGGCGAATGGTACGAGCGCACCAAGCTCGCCTCGGTGGTCCATCTCGGCGCCGACGTGTTCAATCCCTGCCCGCTGTGCGCAGGCGACGAAACGGCCAATGACGGCGTTCGCGGCGGCACCTGCGAGGGCGGCCTGCAGGACGGCATGAGCTGCGACGTCAACGGCGACCACCTCACGTTCGGACCGACCAGCTTCGACTGCCCGCCGCCGAGCCTCAGCAACATCAGCGGCAGCGGGCTGCTGCTCGACCTGAAGTTCTCGACGGGCCCGCAAGCGCTGGCGGCGAACCTCCCGTGCGATACGCCGGACGATGCGCTGTGCGCGTGCCGCGTCTGCTCGGGCAACAACAGGGTCGGCTGCGCCACCAACGCCGACTGCGAGGAATTCGACGCAGGAACCTGCACGGCCGGAGGTGGCGCGGGCGTCCAGCCCAACGAGTGCACGGATTTCGAATGCGGCGAGGACGATCGCTGCACGCAGGGCCCCATCGACAACTTCTGTGACGGCGTGACCCATCCCGACGGCCGCGGTTTCCTCAGCTGCGTGAGCGACCTGGACTGCCAGGCCCTGGGAGCGGGGCAGTGCACGGTCCAGGATCTGCGCCGCTGCTACAACTATCCGATCGAGACCACCGGCGACCCGGACATCGAGGAGCCGGTCAAGGCATCGATCTTCTGCATCCCGCCCACGACGAGCCCGGCCGTGAACTCCTCCGGCGGCCTGCCCGGCCCCGGTGTGTTCCGTCTGGACTTCGACGTGGACGTCCGATGCCAGAACGATCCGACCAAAGCCTACCAGTTCCCGAGCGGCGACAACTGCAACGAGTCCACGACCACGACGATCCAGGGCGGTACGACGCTGCCGCCGCTGACCACGACGCTGCCGGATGTGCCGACGACGCTGCCGGTGGCGGACTGCGCCCAGGCCACGCCGCCGCTGTGCGTGGGCGTCTGCGGGCCGGGAGAGGCGTGCGTGCAGGGCCTGTCGGGCTGTCAGTGCGGGGGGATCATGCCCTAAAGGCTGGCGGCCGCAGCCGAGCGCGGCGGCCGCGGGCGGGCGTGGATCCTGGGGCGCTCGCTCGTTACGAAGGTGGGCATGGATGAACCGTTCGTTCTTCGGGAGGATCGCGGCGGCGTCGTCCGGCTGACGCTGAACCGCGGCGACAAGCTCAATCCATTGTCGAGCGCGATGCTGGAGGCGTTGCAGACGGAGCTCGATTGTCTGCGCGAGGATGCGTCGGTGCGGGTGGTGGTGCTGGCGGCGGCGGGCAAGCATTTCTGCGCGGGACACGATCTGCGCGAGATGATCGCGCACCCCGACCAGGCCTGGCAGCAGGCCCTGTTCGCGCGCTGCAACGCGATGATGATGAGCCTGGTGCGATTGCCGCAGCCGGTGATCGCTCGGGTGCAAGGCGTGGCGGTCGCCGCCGGCTGTCAGCTGGTGTCGATGTGCGACCTCGCCGTCGCATCGACGGAAGCCCGCTTCGCTCTGCCCGGGATCAAGAGTGGTCTGTTCTGCACGACGCCCGGCGTCGGCGTCAGCCGCAACGTGTCACGCAAGCATGCGATGGAACTGCTGCTGACGGGCGATCCGATCGATGCGCCGACGGCCGAGCGCTGGGGGCTGATCAACCGGGCGGTGGCGCCGGAAAAGCTCGATGATGCGGTGGCGTCGCTGGCAGCGACCATCGCCAGCTACAGCGCCGCGGTGGTGCGGCTGGGAAAGGAGCGGTTCTATCGCCAGATCGAGTGCGGAATGGACGACGCTTACGCGCTGGCGGCGGACGCCATGGCCTGCAACATGATGATGGAGGATGCCGGAGAGGGCATCGATGCGTTTCTTGCCAAGCGGACACCGAACTGGCGGCAGCGCTGAACCAGCCGCTCTGCCCGCGGCAACGCGTGCGAACGCGCGAGAAAAAGAAAAGGCCGGGGCGATTACTCGCGCCGGCCTTTTCGTTCTTGAATCGGGACGGCCCTACCGCCCTTTGGGAGCAGCGCCGCCGGAAGCGGGTGCGGTCACCGGCCGATTCTCCGGTGTGCCGGGCGCATGTCCGCCGGCCTGACCGCCGACGGCACCGCCCTGCTGCTGCTGGCACTTCTTCACCTCGTCGACGGAAACGGCCATTCGCTCCGCGATGTCCTCGACCTTGCGGCCCATGTCCAGGTCTTTCTTGATGAGGCCGCAGTTGACGGCTGCCACGCCGGGAGCGGCAGTCGCAGCGATCAGAGCCATTGCACCAACGACACCAAGAATTGGCTTCTTCATACTGCTTCTCCTTCGTCGTCCCGTTTCAGTTCGAGCCACGCTCGTCATCGCTCCCGATGGGATTGCACCCTCATGCGCCGCGCGCTGGTGAAGCATCGGGAAAGCCCGGAGCGCTGCTCGTGTCGCCGGCAAATATGGGCGTGCTCCGGCGCTGGCAGCAAGGCATTCACCCAGGCGCGGCCGCCGTTGCGGCGCGTATGCATGGTGATCGTGCGGTGGTGCCGCGGTTTCGCACGCAAAACGGGCGCAGCGCGCCGGCCGCCGGTGCGGTCGCGCCGGGGGTGGCGCAACAGAAGCACGGCGCCGGAGGTCGGAGTGTCGCGCCACGATCACCCATGGTAGGCAACGATCCACCATCGCATACCGGAGGTCTTCGCATTCATGGAATGGCTGCAGAACCCAGAGGCCTGGATCGCGCTCGTCACCCTGACCGTTCTCGAGATCGTTCTTGGCATCGACAACATCGTGTTCATCTCGATCTTGTCGGGAAAGCTGCGCGCCGAAGAGCGAGCGCGCGCCCGCACGACCGGGCTGGCGCTGGCCATGCTGATGCGAATCGTCCTGCTGATGGCGCTGAGCTGGGTGATCCGGCTGTCGGCGCCGCTGTTCACGGTCTTCGGCAACGAGATCTCCGGACGCGATCTGATCCTCATCGGCGGCGGCCTGTTCCTCCTGGCCAAGTCGACCTACGAGATCCATCACCGCATGGAAGACGACCCGCACGCCGAAGGGGCCAAGCCCGTCCCGTCCTTCACTGCCGTCATCGTGCAGATCCTGATCCTGGACATCGTCTTCTCGCTGGATTCGGTGATCACGGCTGTGGGCATGGCCGAGGACGTCGGCGTCATGATCACGGCGGTGGTGCTGGCCGTCGGCTTCATGATGTTCTTCGCGCGGCCGATCGGCGACTTCGTCGAAAAGCACCCGACCGTCAAGATGCTGGCGCTCAGCTTCCTGCTGCTGATCGGCATGGCGCTCGTCGCCGACGGCCTCGATCAACACATCCCCAAGGGTTACATCTATTTCGCGATGGGCTTCAGCGTCTTCGTCGAGGCGATGAACCTGCGCGCGGGAACGCGCAGGAGCGGGATCATAGCGACCGGCAAGCCTCACTGACGCGCGGGCGACGGTGGCGCCCGATCTGCGGCGTTGCGCAGCGAGCGCTCGCTCCGGCGGGCCGCCGGCCGGCCAACGCTGTGCGCCCGCTGCGCGCCTTGCATCTCGGACAGTCTCGTCGCCGGCGCTCGGCTCGGCGCGCGCGCACTTGCGCCTTGCGAAGCGACGTCGTGTGACGTCGCTTCGCCGTGCCCGCGCTAGGCCGCCTCGGCCAGCGTCGTGCGGAAGCTGAGCTTCCTGCCGCCGTCGCCTCGGTCGACTTCGACTTCCATGCCGTCGCGGATCTCGCCGGCCACGATCCGGCGGGCGAGCTCGTTCTCGATCTCGCGCTGGATCGTGCGCTTCAGCGGACGCGCGCCGAAGGTCGGGTCGTAGCCGACCTCCGCGATGTAGTCGCGTGCGGCGTCGGTCAGCCGCAGGTGGATGTTGCGCGATTCCAGGCGCGCCTGCAGGCGTGCCACCTGCAGGTCGACGATCCTGCGCAGCTCCTCGCGCGTCAGCCCGTGGAAGACCACGATCTCGTCGAGGCGGTTGAGGAACTCGGGCCGGAACTCGTGCTGCAACAGCGCCAGCACCTCGGCCTTCATGCGCTCGTACACCTCCGGATCGCCTGCGCCGCGGTAGGCGAGGATCTCCTGGCTGCCGATGTTCGAGGTCATCAGGATCACGGTGTTCGTGAACACCACGGTGCGGCCCTGGCCGTCGGTCAGGCGCCCGTCGTCGAGCACCTGCAGCAGCGTGTTGAAGACGTCGCGGTGCGCCTTCTCGATCTCGTCGAGCAGGACCACCGTGTAAGGACGCCTCCGCACGGCCTCGGTGAGCTGACCGCCCTCTTCGTATCCGACGTATCCCGGCGGCGCGCCGATCAGGCGCGAGACCGAGTGCTTCTCCATGTACTCGGACATGTCGATGCGCACCATCGCGTGCTCGTCGTCGAACAGCTCGGCGGCCAGCGCCCGCGCGAGCTCGGTCTTGCCGACGCCGGTGGGGCCGAGGAACAGGAACGAGCCGAGCGGACGGTTGGGGTCCGACAGGCCCGAGCGTGCGCGCACCACCGCGTCGGCGACCGCCTGGACCGCCTCGTCCTGACCGATCACCCGTTCGTGCAGCCGCTCGGCCAGGTGGATGAGCCGCTCCGCCTCGCCTTCCATCAGCTTGGACACCGGAATGCGCGTCCAGCGCGAGACGACCTCGGCGATGTCGTCCTCCGTGACTTCCTCGCGCACCATGCGCCGGCCCTCGCCGGACAGGCGCGACTCGGCCTCCGCCAGCTGCTTCTCCAGCTCGACCAGGCGCCCGTACTTGAGCTCGGCTGCCTTGTTCAGGTCGTAGGCCCGCTCGGCCTGCGTGATCTGATTGCGGACCTCCTCGATCTGGCTCTTGAGCTCGCCGAGCTTCTGGCTCTGCTGGCGCTCCACGTCCCACTCGGCCTTGAGCTCGTCGTGCCTGGAGCGGATCTCCGCGATCTCCTTTTCGAGCTTCTCCAGGCGCTGCTTGGACGCAGTATCCGTCTCCCGCCGCAGCGCCTCGCGCTCGATCTCCAGCTGCATCACGCGACGAGAAACCTCGTCCAGCTCCACCGGCAGGGAGTCCATCTCCGTGCGCAGCCGCGCAGCAGCCTCGTCCATGAGGTCGATCGCCTTGTCGGGAAGGAAGCGGTCGGTGATGTACCGGTCCGACAGCACCGCAGCCGTCACCAGCGCAGAGTCCTTGATGCGCACGCCGTGATGGATCTCGTACCGCTCCTTGAGGCCGCGCAGGATCGAGATCGTGTCCGCCACCGATGGCGGCGCCACGATCACGGGCTGGAAGCGGCGCTCGAGCGCAGCGTCCTTCTCCACGTACTTGCGATACTCGGACAGCGTGGTGGCGCCGATGCAGTGCAGCTCGCCACGCGCCAGCATCGGCTTGAGCAGGTTGCTGGCATCCATCGAGCCCTCGGAGGCGCCAGCGCCGACGACAGTGTGCAGCTCGTCGATGAAAAGCACGATCTGCCCCTCGGCCTCCACCACCGCCTTGAGCACGGCCTTGAGGCGCTCCTCGAATTCGCCGCGGAACTTGGCGCCGGCGATCAGCGCGCCCATGTCGAGCGCGACCACCTTGCGATTCTTCAGCCCCTCGGGAACGTCGCCGGCGACGATCCGGCGCGCCAGCCCTTCGACGATCGCCGTCTTGCCGACGCCGGGCTCGCCGATCAGTACAGGGTTGTTCTTGGTGCGGCGCGACAGCACCTCGATCGTGCGTCGGATCTCTTCGTCGCGGCCGATGACGGGGTCGAGCTTGCCCGCCGATGCCATGGCGGTAAGGTCGCGGCCGTACTTCTCGAGCGCATCCATCGTCGCTTCGGGATTCTCCGACTGCACGCTGGAGCCCTGGCGCAGGTCGCGCACGATCTTCTCGACCTCGACGGAGTTGATGCCCGACTCCTGCAGGATTTTGCCTGCATCGCCTTTGTCCGCGATGAGCGCGAGCAGCAGATGCTCGACGCTGACGTAGGCGTCGCCGAAGCCTTCCATGACGCGTCCCGCTTCGCGCAGGACCTTGGCGAAGCGCGCGCTGGCGTGCAGGTCGGACGCTGCGCCCGAGGACGTGGGCAGCCGCGTCAGCGCCTGCTCGACGCGTGCCTTGATCGCCGACGGCTCACGGCCGAGCCGTCGAATGATGGTGGGGACGAGGCCATCGCTCTGCGTGACCAAAGCCAGCAGCAGGTGCTCCGGCTCCAGCGTGGTGTTGTTCCGATCGAGCGCCAGCCCCTGGGCCTCCGAAAGGGCCGCGCGTGTCTTCTCGGTGTAGTTCTTTTCCATGTCGATACCGTCCGGTCTTCTTCTTCATCCCGGCGCGAGCCGTGAGTGCGCGCCATGCTAGGCGCACTGGCCACTTGCCGGTGCTCGTTCTCGGCCGCGCCAGCGCGCCATCCATCCGCGCCGCGACCTGCCGCGAAGCTAAGCATGATGGCCCTCGGAGCAACCGTGGGGCGTGACCGCTGGCCCTGAACATACGCTCTTTCTAAGATGCTGGCTTCGTTCCCGGCCTTCTGGAGACCCATACTTGAAACGAACCGTCGTGCGCGCGGCCCGTCTGGGCATCGGGTCTCTTCTCGTCCTCGTCGGCGTGATCTCGGGATTCGTTCCAATCCTGCAGGGCTGGATCTTCATCCTGGCCGGGCTTTCCATCATGGCCCCGGAGAGCGAGCGGGCCCGCAGGGTGCTCGATTGGGCGAAGAAGAAGTTCAAGCGAGGGGATGCCGAGAAGACCGGCGATGAGCAGCCGCCGTCGTCGCGCACGGGCGATGGTGCTCCGCGCTCATCTGCGCAGGATGCAGAGCAACGGCGCGACGTATAGAGGAGAGGCGGCCCCCGGCGGGCGAGGATAAGGAAGTACCATGGACGAGAAGGATCGTTTCGGGGACAAGCTGCGCGACAAGCAGAAGGCAGAAGAAGACCGCTTCATCGCCGAGCAGGAGAGGGAAAAGATTGCCCGGTTGCGCGAGCGCCTCGCCAAGGAGAACGCCCCGCGCGGCCTGTGTCCGCGCGACGCCACTGCGCTGGTGCTGCGCGAGCAGGACGGCGTCACCCTGGACGAATGCCCGACCTGCCGGGGCCTGTGGATGGATCATGGCGAGCTCGATCAGCTGCTGTCCAAGCGCAAGGACGAGGCGTGGATGACGCGCTGGATCCGTTCGGTGCTGGAGTCGCAGAAGGGCTGAGCCCGTGTTCACGGGCATCATCGAGGACCTGGGCCGCCTGGCTGCTCGCCAGCCACTGGCGGCCGGCCAGAGGCTGCGCATCGCCACGCACCTTTCCACATCCGATTTCCAGCTCGGCGAGAGCATCGCGCTGAGCGGCGCGTGCATGACGGTCGTGGAATGGTCGGCGGGCGAGTTCGCCGTCGACGTCTCGGCCGAGTCGCTGCGCCGCACCACGCTCGGCGCGCTGGCAGAAGGCGAACCCATCAACATCGAACGGTCGATGAAGCTCGGTGACCGTCTCGGCGGTCACATCGTCTCCGGTCACGTCGACGGCACCGGAACGGTCGTGGCGATCCGAGAAGAAGGCGAGTCGGCGATCTTCACGTTCGCCATCGACGAAGGGCTCATGCCGATGCTCGTCGAGAAGGGGTCGGTCGCCGTCGACGGAATAAGCCTGACCTGCTTCCATTGCGGCACGGACCGTTTCGACGTGGCTGTCATTCCTCACACGCGCCAGGTCACCACGCTCGGCGCGCGCCGCGTCGGCGACCGCGTGAACATCGAGACCGACGTTCTCGGCAAGTACGTGGCGCGTCTGGTCGAGGCGTCGGTGCGGGCGCACACGCGTTGACCCGCCATCGGGCCCTCCCGCCTGCGTGATTTTCTCGCGCCGTCGAATGGCGCGAGAAAAGCCCGCGTCGTCTCTCGTAGCGCAAGGCGACCTGCTCGTGCAGGGAACCCCCGCTTTGTGCCGGAGGATGCGCCGATGAGAGTGACGCATTGGTTGGGCGCCGTTGCCGGCGCTTTCGCGATGTCGACCGCAGCCGAGGCCCACGTGCCGGCTGCCCATGCTTCCTGCGCCGGCGCCGGCGGCGACGCGGCGCAGATGCTCGCCCAGACCGCTTCCCCGCAACCTTCCACGATCGCACCAGGCCAGCTCGGCACTTCGCCGCACGTCCCCGGCCATTTCCCGGGCGCGGGCGGCAGTCCGGGCCGAGCCACCGGCGGCCCCGGCACCGGCGCCACCGGCGACGGCGGCGTCGCCGGCACCGCGGCATCCGGTGAGCGCGGAGCAACGGGCACTGGCGCAGCAACGAACACGGACGCCGGCGTCGGTACCGACGCCGGCCCGGGCATGGAGACCGGCGCAGGCGCGGCGCCCGCGTCGGAGGTCGAGGAAGGAAGCCGTCTCGATACCGAGGCCTTCCGCCCTCGCATCGGCAGCGATGCCGAGCGCGCCGGCACCGGCGGCGCGGGCGGCGCGGGCGTCGAGGCGGATGTGAACAGGCGCGTGTTCGCGCCGAGCGGCACCGGCGTCAGCGGCGAGGCTGGAACCGCCGCGCCCGGCGGCGCGGGAACCGCAGCGGGCGGCGCCGCCGCCGGCCGCTGATGATCGACTCACGGCGAGGGAACTCGCCACAACCAGGAGGTAGCAGTCATGAGCAGGATCTCTTTTCGCACGGTCGCCGTCACCGCAGGTCTGATCGTTGCAGCGGGCACCGTGTACGCCGACGCTCCCAGGCTCGACGATGGCGCGACCGGAGCGCAGCTGGCGCAGACCGGCAGCGGGTCAGGCAAGGCCGGCTCGGCGGCCGGAAGGATGGGAGCGGGTACGAACACCGACTCGGGAACCAACACCGACAGTGGGACCAACGCCGACGCCGCGCCGGGCGCCGCGGGCAGCGCGCCCGGCCGCTTGGGAACCACGCCAGGTCAGGCGGGCACGGCGCCTGGAATGGGCGGCACGGCTCCCGGCACGGCCGGCACCGTTCCGCCGGCCGGATCGGGCGCGGGCAGCACTGGCAGCGGTACCGGCACTGGTACCGGCACGGGCACCGGTACCGGTAGCGGCACTGGCAGCGGCACTGGCAGCGGCACCGGCACTGGCAGCGGCGGTCGCTGAGGATCAACGGCCTCGCGTCGACCGCGGCGGCCCTGACGCACGCTGGCGCGTCGCGACGGCCGCATGAAAGCCGGCGCGAACGACGCGCCAAACGACGAGGGCGGCGGCAGTTCATGCCGCCGCCCTTGTCTATCTGGTCGGCCTCAGCGGCGAGAACGACATGCCGAGGAACGGCATCATCGCCGCCAGCGGATCGACCTTGGAGTCGAGCGTCTTTCCGATTCCCGACAGCAGCCCCATCACGCGCAGCACGAGCAGAAGATCGGAGGAGGCGCGCACGATCGGATTGGCGCGCAGCGCGCGCATCAGCTCGTCGTTGATGCGCTCGACCATCGCCAGGTCGGCGTAGGCCCGTCCCGCACGCAGCGCCTGCCCCAGGAACAGCTCACCGATGGTGACGAAGGTGTCGTCGCTGCCCGTGCGCGTGCGAAAGCCGAGTTGCCGGAACGCTTCGCCGACGGCGGCTGCATCCTGCGCGATGATCGCGGTGGTCAGGCGGATCAGCCCGTCGCGCAGCGCCGGCGTGAATTCCTTGGCGAGCCCCAGATCCAGGATCACCAGCACCGGGCCCGCCGTGCCTCGCTGCACCAGCAGATTGCCGGGATGCGGATCGCCGTGGAAGAAGCCGTGCACGAGGATCTGCCGGATGTACGTGCGCGCCAGCAGCTCGGCGACATGGTGCTTGTCGACGCCGATTCGTTCGAGACCGGCAAGGTCGGTGATCTTGACGCCCTCGATATAGTTCATCGTCAGCACCGTGCGCGTGCACAGGGCGGCCACGGGCGTGGGAAACACGACCTGGGGGTCGTCCGCGAAGTCGGCGCCGAAGCGGCGGGCGTTGGCCGCCTCGTTGACGAAATCGAGCTCGAGCGGAATGTACTTGTAGAGCTCGTCCAGCAGGATGCGAAAGTCGAACGTCCTTTCGATCCGGGCCAGCAGCCGGATGAAGAACGCGAAGTTGGCGAGATCGGTGGCAATGACGCGCTCGATCCGCGGATACTGGATCTTGATCGCGACGTCGCTGCCGTCGTGCAGCTTTCCGCGATGCACCTGCGCCAGGGATGCCGATGCCAGCGGCGTCGGCTCGATGTGCGCGTAGCACTGCTCCAGCGGCCGCCCGAGCTGGGCCTCCAGCCAGGGTCGGATCTCCTCGAACGGCCGCGGCGGCACCCTGTCCTGCAGCTGCGCCAGGATGTCGATGAACTGGGGCGGAAGAATGTCGGCGCGGCTGCCGGCGAACTGGCACGCCTTGATCAGCAGGCCTTCGAGCCCAAGCGCCGTATCGCGCGCCATCTCCGCCGAGCGCGTATGCCAGGCATCATAGTAGTCGGGGCGGCTGGATGCGCCGGTGATGGCGCCCCAGGCCTGACGGGCCTTGTATCCGACATAGATGGTTACGACCATGCGCGCGACGGCGGTGAAGCGCCGCACGCGCGTCGGGAACGGAAGGGAAGGGGAGTCGGTGGGCGACATGGAACAGGACGAGCTCGCGAGGCGAGCGCCATCTCAGCGCGGTGCGGACCTGTTCTCGCGCTCCAGCTCCTCGACGCGTTCGCTCAGTCGCCGCGTAGCCGAGGTCAGCCGCCACGCATAGAGGAAGATGAGGACGAAGAAGGCGGCATAGGCTGCACCCACGTAGGGCAGGGCACCGGAGCCGGTAATGGTGTTCACGACGGGACGCTCCTGCGGTAGGACTCCTCGCTCAGCAGATTCACGCGCTCGCCCAGCCGCAGCGTGGACACGCACAGCGCCCACAGCCACAGCATCAGCGCGATCTCGGCGGCCATGCTCAGCATCAGCGTCGTGACCATGCGCGGATCGGAGATGCCGCCCTGAGGGTTGTTGATGACCTGCGGGTGGATCGTGCGGAACAGGCGCGTTGCCAGCATCACCAGCGGCACGTTGAGCGCGCCCACGATGCACAGCACGGCTGCGTAGCGCGGGCCCATCTCGTTGTCGCGGGTCAGCGTGCGCAGCAGCAGATAGGAGGCGTAGACGAGCCACAGCAGAAGGAACGTGGTCAGACGCGAGTCCCACGTCCACCAGGTTCCCCACGCCGTTCGTGCCCAGATCGCGCCGGTGACCAGGACGATGGTGGCGAACAGCATTCCGACCGAAACGAACGCGTGCGCGGCGTGGTCCCACACCGGCCTGCGCGTGTACAGATACAGGGCGCTGCCGATGCCGCCGCCGGCAAAGGCGATGAAGCACGAGGTGGCCGCGGGCACGTGGTAGTAGAAGATGCGCTGGCTCAGGCCCAGGCCCGCGTCGGTCGGAACCCAGAAGAAGATTGCGATCAGCGACAGCAGGACCAGCGCCAGCACCGGAATCGGCGCGAGCCGAAGCAGCCATCTCTGTATCGCGTCCACCATCGTAGTTCCTCTGCGCGCGGCACGGCGCGCGTCCACAGTTTTGATTGGGCACGACGAGTAGTCTAGCCGGCTGCCGCTCCGTCTCTTGCGCGTGGCCGGCCTGCTCCTGAGGCGGGCTGTGGCGTCACACTCGATGGAGCGACCGCGCAGGTACGTTTCGTCATCTGCGTCGAGCACCGCCGCGGCTGCGCGATCGCCGGCGGCCGCGCGGTCGCGGCGGCGAACGCAGGAAGACGCCGGAGGACGCGACGAGTGTATCTAATCGAGCAGGACGAACTCGAAGAGCAGCCAGCCCGAGGTCACGAACAGGATGTCGAAGGCGGCGAGAAGCGTGGCGCGTGCGCCCAGCGTCAGGATGCCAGCGCCGCCGAGCACCATCTCGGTGGCCTGCACCGCAGCGATCAGCAGCGGCACCTGAAGCGGCAGCACCAGCAGCGGCAGCACCATTTCGCGTGCCCGCGTGCCGAGCGCGGCAAGCGCGAACAGCGTTCCGGTTGCGGCCAGGCCGACGGTGCCGGCCACCAGCACCAGAATCAGGCCCGGCAGGTTGGCGAGCAGGTTGACGCCGAACAGCAGCGCGAACATCGGCAAGAGCAGCGCCTCGAACGCCAGCAGAAGGATGACGTTGACCGCCAGCTTGCCGAGGAAGATTGAGCCGCGGTCCATCGGCGAGGTCAGGAGGCCTTCGATGCATGCGCCGTCGCGCTCGATCATGAAGCTGCGGCCCAGCGCCAGCACGGAGGCGAAGACGATGCCGATCCACAGGATGCCGGCAGCCATGCGCTCGATGTCCTGCGGCCGCAGCGCCAGCGAAAAATAGAATACGACCAGGATCAGCACGCCCAGCACGAGCAGCGTCGGCAGCGTCTCGCGTGTCCGCGCCTCCAGCACGATGTCCTTCCAGATCAGCGCCAGCATCGCTCCCTCACGTCCCGGCCATTGCCTGCGAATACCGTAGCGCCATCGTGGCGACGTCGGGAAGCGCGGGTCCGCTGTCCCATGCGATGCGGCCGCGGCTGACGATGACGGCGCGCGTGGCGGAAGCCAGCGCGCGCTCCAGGTCGTGCGTGGCCATCAGCACCGTGGCGCCGCGGCTGCGCTGCTCGGCCAGGAGCTGCGCGAGCAGTTCCCCGCCGCTCGGGTCGAGGCCGGTCAGCGGCTCGTCCAGCAGCAGAAGGTCGGGCTCGTGCAGCAGAGCGCGCGCCAGGCCGAGCCGCTGCAGCATTCCGCGCGAGAACGTCGCGACGCGGCGGTCTGCGAAGCGCTCCAGCCCGACACGCGCCAGCATCGCCTGCGGCCGGTCCGGATCCTCGATGCCGTAGAGCCGGGCGTAGTAGCGAAGGTTCTCGTGTGGGCTCAGGTCGCGGTACAGCGAGCTTTCGTGGCCGAGATAACCGAGCCGGCGGCGCAGCCGCGCGCCGCCCGGCAGCGCGGTGCCGAAGACGCGCGCCTCGCCTTCGTTCGCGCGCAGCAGCCCTGCCAGCGTGCGCAGAAGCGTCGTCTTGCCCGCGCCATTGGGGCCGAACAGCGCCAGCGTCTCGCCGGCGGCAACCGTCAGGTCGAGGCCCCGCAGGATCGGCGTGGCGCCGAAACGGCGCGTCAAGCCGCGAAGCTGCACCGCGGGTGAAGTGGCGGACGCCGTCACTCAGGCCGGCTTGTCGCGCAGCACCGCTCGCGCGGCGGCTCGCTGCCGTGCCAGCAGCCACAGCAGATAAAAGAGATGGCTGGCCACCGCCGCGCCCCACAGCAGCAGGTCGAGACGGCCGATGAGCGCCGCGAACAGCAGGGCGTACGCGATGCCGTCGCGCTGGGTGAAGCGCGAGACGAACTCGTCGCTGGACGGCTCGTAGCTGCCGGCGCGCTCGCGCGCGGTCCACAGGTCGTGCAGCACGTAGATGTAGGCCAGCGCGGTGCTGATCATCAGGCCGATCGTGGCGATGGCGGCTAGCGCGAGCGCGCCGCCGCCGCCGGCCGGCCCGCCCGCGACGCTCCAGAGCATCGCGATGTGGACGACCGTGTCGCCGGCCAGCTCGAGCTTCTCGCGCAATCCGCTGTCGGCGAAGCCGGCGCGCGCCATCACGGCGGCGGCCGCGCCGAGCACGCGCGAACCCAGGAAGAGCAGGGCGCCGGCGATGCCGGCCTCGTAGCTGGTGCCGCCGAGGATCCAGGCGGCGGTCAGGCCGGCGAACAGCTTGAGCGTGGCCAGGCGCGCCGGTCGCAGCGGCGTGGCACTGAGCACGCGCGCCAGCCCGGCAGCCAGCCTGCGCTTGACGCGCACGGCGCCGAGCCCGCGCGGCGCGCCGAACAGCGTTTCGACGAGCTTGGACTCGGCGTGCGCGGCCGAGACGTTGTCGCTCAGTCGCTGCTCGTCGCGCGGATTCAGGTCCAGCACCGCTCCGTCGTGCTCGAGCAGCTCGGCCAGCGCCGTCGAGGCCGACACGGACGCCAGGCGCGCGGCCACGGCGCGCGCCTCGGCGAGAGAAATCCGTCCCAGTGGCACGGCGATCGCTCCGCGCTCGCAGACGCGAGCCAGCACTCGCCGCTCGCGTCGCGCTCGCACGCCGAGCAGCGCCCCCAGCGACAGGTACCACTCGGCGCTGACGACCATCGCCAGGCGCGACTCGTCGCCCGGCTGCAGACCTTCCGCAAAGCGCGGTGCGGAGATGCACTGGGCGCGGGTGCCGATCAGTCCCGCGATCTCGGCGAGCAGCGCCTGGAGGGAAGCGGGGACGACGACCACGGGGGTCATGCGCAAGCGATGAGCCGCCGCCACGTGACGGACCACAGAGGGCACGCCGGCAAGCCGGGTCAGCGCGCCACGGCCGCTGACGAGCACCACGAACGGCTCTGCCATGAGCCTCGTCTATAACGGTCCGGCCGCGGGTAATCGAACGGGAATCGGCGGCGCGCCGGCGCTTGCACGGAAGTGCTTCGTCTGGGAATCTCGCCGCCCATGAGCGCCAGATCCTCCGTGCTTTCCAGTTGGGGTGAGATCCTCCGTACGCAGAACCTCAAGGATCAGAGCCGGCTCGATTTCGTCTCGCGATGGCTCCTGATCACGCGTGCCAGCGTTTTCACGATGACCATCACCTCCGGGCTGATCGGCGGCCTGCTGGCCGCGCACTCGCCCGATGCCAACTGGTGGTTCTTCTTCCTGTCCGTCGTCGGCCTCGTCATCGCGCACGCGGCCAACAACATGATCAACGACTACTTCGACCTGTCGGGCGGGGTCGATACCGAAGGCTACACGCGCACGCTCTACGCGCCCCATCCCATCCTTTCGGGCCTGGTCTCCAAGAATGGGCTGATCGCGGCGATCGCTCTCTTCAACCTCATCGACCTGCTGATCCTGGCCTATCTGACCGCCGCGCGCGGCCCGCTGGTCGTGTTCTTCGCGCTGGCGGGCCTGTTCATCAGCGTCTTCTACGTGGCGCCGCCCGTGCGCCTGAAGCACCACGGGCTGGGCGAGCCGGGCGTGGCCATCGTCTGGGGGCCGCTGATGATCGGCGGCACCTACTTCGTCACCACCGGCGAGATTCCGATGTGGGTGCTGGTGGCCAGCGTGCCATACGCGCTGCTGGTGACGACGGTGCTGTTCGGCAAGCACGTCGACAAGCTCGATTCGGACGGCGCCAAGGGCATCCGAACCCTGCCCGTGCTGATGGGACGCGAGAGCGCGCTGCGGGCCACGCGCCAGATGATGGTGGCATTCTTCGTGGTGGTCCCGCTGCTGGTGCTCACCGGCGCGCTCGGCCTCTGGTGCCTGCTGACGCTGCTGGCGCTGCCGCGCCTGCGCGAGACGCTCGAGACGTTTCGCGAGCCGCCGCCGCGCAACCCACCGCCGCGATATCCGATCTGGCCGCTCTGGTACGTGGCGTGGGCATTCCGGCTCAATCGCCTCGCCGGCGGCCTGTTCGTGCTCGGACTGCTGCTGGACGCCGTCATTCCCCTGCACATCGGAACCTGACCCCGCGGCCGTCGACGCGAGCACGCAGCGCACGGCCGGCGCCTGGCACGCCGGCACGGCGGCGCGGACGGGCGCACGCGCTCGCGCGCCAGCGCCGTCTGGCGGCGTTTCGACGCGCCGGCAAATTCGCGTAGTCTCCGCCCGCCGGTGAAGGGACAGGCGTCTCTGACCGAGCCTCTCGAGTTCGAAGGAGTTCCGTTCATGCGAGAAGCCGTCATCGTGGCCAGCAAGCGCACTGGCCTTGCCAAATCGTACCGCGGGTCGTTCAACGCGACGCGCCCGGACGAAATGGCCAGTCACGTCATCAAGGCCGCGCTCGAGCAGGTCCCGCAGCTCGATGCCAAGGAAGTCGAGGACGTCATCCTCGGCTGCGGCTTCCCCGAAGGCGCGCAGGGAATGAACGTGGCGCGCATCGCCGCCCTCGGCGCCGGCATGCCCGAGACCGTTGCCGCCACCACCGTCAACCGCTTCTGCTCTTCGGGCCTGCAGGCGATCGCGATGGCCGCCCACCAGATCCAGGAAGGCGCCGATGCCGCCATCGGCGGCGGCGTCGAGTCGATCACGATGGGCCAGGGCAAGATGAACGCGGACGGCATCGTCAGCGGCCGCGTCATGGAAATGTGGCCCGGCGTCTACATGGGCATGGGCGAGACGGCCGAGGTCGTGGCCGAGCGCTACAACATCTCGCGCGAGGACCAGGACGCGTTTGCGCTGCGCAGCCAGCAGCGCACGGCGGCGGCGCAGCAGAACGGCATCTTCAAGGACGAGATCGTGCCGATGGCGACCAGGTTCGCCAGGAAGGGCAACGACGGCAACATGGAGATGGTCGAGACGGTGGTCGACAAGGACGAGTGCAATCGCCCGAGCACGACGCTGGACGGACTGGCCTCGCTTCCGCCGTCGTTCCGTCAGACCGGCACGGTCACCGCCGGCAACGCCAGCCAGCTCAGCGACGGCGCCTCGGCAACCATCCTCATGTCGGGCGATCGCGCCAGGCAGCTCGGCATCGAGCCGCTCGGCATCTATCGCGGCTTTGCCGTGGCCGGCTGCCGACCCGAGGAGATGGGCATCGGTCCGGTCTTCGCCGTGCCGAAGCTGCTGCAGCGCGCCGGCCTGAAGATCTCCGACATCGACATCGTCGAGCTCAACGAGGCGTTCGCCAGCCAGCTTCTGTACTGCATGCGCACGCTGGGCATCAGCGACGAGCAGATCAATCCGAACGGCGGCTCGATCGCGATCGGTCATCCTTACGGCATGACGGGCTCGCGCATGACCGGCCACATCCTGTACGAGCTGCGCCGTCGCGGCGGCAAGTACGGCATCGTCACCATGTGCATCGGCGGCGGCCAGGGAATGGCTGCGCTGTTCGAGGCCTGCTGACCTGCGGGCGCCGGCTCCGTCTCGCTTCGGCGAAAGCGGAGCCGGCGCCTCCATCGCCGCACACGCCGTGTCGGCAACACGAAAAATCGTCCTGGTCGCGGGCGCGGTCAGCCCCGACCGCACCATCGCCCTGGAGCGCCTGCTTCGGCGTGAAGCCGACAACACCGGCTGGAGCGATCGTCTGGAGATCCGTCTGGGCGGCATCGGTGCGGGCGCGGGCCACGTCAGCGATGCGGGCGAGGCCGCCCTTCGCGCGCACGGCATCGACGCCGCCGGCGCCGCCTGTCCGGACCTGGAGCGGCGGCGCGACCTGTTCGACGGCGCCACGATGATCGTCACCGACAGCGGCCAGGCCGCCGACACGCTGGTGGACTGGGATGAAACGGCCGATGCCGACTTCGTCAGCCTCGATGAGCTCGGCGGTGGCGGCGGCGAGGACGCCGAGACCGCTCCCGGTCAGGCGCCCATTGCCCAGGACGTCGACGAGATCGCCCGGCTGGTGACCGAGGTCCTGCGCCGGGTCGTGGCTACGCCCGCGCTCTAGGCTCGCTCAGCCGTGACCGGCGCCTCGTGTCTTTCGCGCTACTGGATCGTACGTGGCTTGGCCACGGCCATGCCGTAGTACGTGGTGTTCTCGCTGCTGCCGAAGTCGATGATGTCGCACTCGACGTTGGCGTCGATCTGCTGCTTGGTGACGCTGTAGATGCGAGCCCGCGCGAACCCGATGATCTTGGTGAAGCCGCTCGGGTTGCCGCAGCCGTCGCTGTCGTAGACCGGTACGAGCACGCGCCAGTTGTTGGCCGCGTCCCTTTTCGCCTTGTACAGGTCCTCGAACTCGTCATAGGCCGAGGAGACCGTTCCGCCGGTGAAGTTGAAATACGTGGAGCCGGCAACCACCGCCGGCGCCGTGTAGGTGCCATCCTCCAGCCCCTCGATGATCTTGCGCAGGGTGCTGGCGCTGTGGCTGGGATCGTTGAAGGTGTGCCAGCCGGCGCAACCGATGGTGCTGTTGGTGGGGTGGAAGCGGATCGCCGAGTCGGTTCCGCAGGGGGAGTCCTTGGCGGTAAACCAGGCCTTGGAGATTCCTACCGGAATGTCGGCCTTGCCCGCCGGGATGGACGATACGGATGCAACGCCCGCCGCCGCCGCCGAGGCGGACACCTTGAACGTGTCGACTCCCACCACGCTGGCCAGCAGCGTCGAGACGGCGCCGTTGACGGTTTCGTCGCGGCGCGCACGGATCTGTACGGCGTCGGCGCCGGTGTCGGTCGCGGTGACGGCGCCGGTCTGCTTGTTCCACGTGCCGATGACGACGTCGGCGGCGGCGATGTCGACGCTCTTGCCGGCGGCGTAGTTCTGCTGGGAGAATTCGTTGATGTTGGCCAGAATGCGGGCCTTGTCGGCGGCGGTCAGGGTGTACTTGCGGTAGTCCTTGTTCCCCATTTCGTCGTAGACGCGGCCGAGCTCGCGACCGCCGGAGGCCGCGCCGGCGTCGGCGATGCTCTGCAACTGCGTTCTGGTCAGGACGATGTAGCCGACGTCCATGACGAGCGCCGCCATTGCCAGCAGCGCGATGCCGCCTCCGAGCGCCAGCATCGTCACGATGCCACGCTCGCCGCGGCGCTCGGCGAACACCGGATCGACGGTTCCTCCCGTGCCTGGAAGCGCCGGCCCTGACGGGGAGCCCTCTTTGCGGTCTGTGGTCAGGCTCATCACGTGTTCCCCCTTCGACACTGGCCGGAAATCCTTCCCGGCAAGGACAGCCAACGGACAAGCAAAGGCCGTGCCCAATGCGGGAGTGTCGCAAGCGATAGCCAGTGCCGCGAAAAATCAGCCTGTAACGGTCTTCGCCGGCTGAGACAGAGAGACACGTGCGGGAACAGGCCCGCAGGCCGCTGCGGGTCTCGCGCCGCAGAACCGCCTCGTCTGCGTTGCAATGTTGCACGATCATCACGGGCCGTGGCTTTTGGCCGCCGGTCCGCAGCGTGCCGTTGGTAGTCGGCTGCGGTCATCCCGAGGGAACAGAGGGCGCGGTCGCGGCCTACTCGACGGTGACGCTCTTGGCCAGGTTGCGCGGCTGGTCGACGTCGGTGCCGCGCTCGACGGCGACGTAATAGGACAGAAGCTGCAGGGGCACCGTCAGCACTGCCGGCATCAGCAGGCTCTCGGTCGCCGGCACCGTCACGACCCACTCGGCAATGCGAGTCAGCTCGGCGTCGGCATCGTCGGTGACGGCCAGGATGCGCCCGCCGCGGGACTGCACCTCCATCAGGTTGCTGAGCGTCTTCTCGTAGACCTCGTCCTTGGGGATGATGACGACCACCGGCAGCGTCTCGTCGATGAGCGCGATGGGGCCGTGCTTCATCTCGCCGGAAGGATAGCCCTCGGCGTGGATGTACGAGATCTCCTTGAGCTTGAGCGCCCCCTCGAGGGCCACGGGGAAGTTCACGCCGCGGCCGAGGTAGAGGACATCGGAGGCCGTCGAGATCTGCCGCGACAGCCTGGCAATGTCGGCCTCGCAGCGTAGCGCCGCCTCCACGTGCATGGGCAGCTCGACCATGGCCTGCACGTAGCGCGCTTCCTCTTCCTGCGAGAGATCGCCGACGCGTCGCCCCAGCCACACCGCGAGCATGTAGAAAGCGCAGAGCTGGGTGGTGAAGGCCTTCGTGCTGGCCACGCTGATCTCGGGACCCGCGTGCGTGTACAGGACGTAGTCGGCCTTGCGCGCGATGGAGGAGTCGACGACGTTGCAGATCGCGAGCACCCTGGCGCCGCGCTCGTGCGCCGCCTCCACCGCTGCCAGCGTGTCGGCGGTCTCCCCGGACTGCGACACCACGATCATCAGAGTGCGCTCATCCAGGACTGGATTGCGGTAGCGGTACTCGCTGCCGTAATCGACGTCGACGGGCAGGCGGACCAGCCGCTCGATGGCGTACTTGCCGATCAGGCCGGCATGCCAGGCCGTACCGCACGCGACGACGGCGATGCGCTCGATCGCGTCGAGCCCCGCCTCGAGCTCGTTCAGCTCTCCGAGCGTGACCGTACAGGCATCCTGGTCCAGGCGGCCTCGCAGCGTGTCGATCATGGCGGTCGGCTGCTCGTGGATCTCCTTGAGCAGGAAATGCTTGTAGCCGCCTTTCTGCGCCGTGACGGGATCCCACGTGATCCGCCGTGGCGCGCGGTCGACCGCCTCTCCGTCAAACGTGCGGATCCGCACCGACTCCGCGGTCACCTCGGCCATCTCGCCGTCTTCGAGAAAGATGACCTCGCGCGTGTAGTCGAGCAGCGCCGGAACGTCGGAGGCGACGAGGTTCTCGCCGTCGCCGAGGCCCACCACAACAGGCGTGGCGTTCTTGGCCGCGATCAGCCGCCCCGGCTCGCTCGCCGACAGCACCACGATCGCGAACGATCCGCGCAGCCGCGCGATGGCCGCCCGCGTGGCCTCGGACAGGGACTTGCCGCCGCGGCACTCCAGGTCGATCAGGTGACCGATGACTTCGGTGTCGGTGTCCGAGCACATCCTGCAGCCGGCCGCCGCCAGCTCCTCGCGCAGCCCGACATAGTTCTCGATGATGCCGTTGTGGATGACGACCACGTCGCCGGCGCGGTGCGGATGCGCGTTGCGCTCGGAGGGCTTGCCGTGCGTGGCCCAGCGCGTGTGGCCGATGCCCACGCTTCCCTGCAGCGGCTCGCCGTCGAGCAGCGCCTGCAGGTTGTCGAGCTTGCCGACGGCACGCCGGACGTCGATGTTGCCGTCGACCTGCGTGGCCAGCCCGGCGCTGTCGTAGCCGCGATACTCGAGCTTGCGCAGACCGCCGATCAGCACGTTCTCGGCGCGCCGGTGGCCGACGTATCCGACGATCCCGCACATCCTACTTCTTCTCCTTGGCCTTCTGACGCGCGCGAAACGCTTCGACCCAGCCATCTCGCCCGCGCTGCGGCTTGTCGTTGAACGCGAGCGAGCCGGGCGCGACATCCTTGGTGATGGTGGAGCCGGCGGCGATGTAGCTGTCGGCGCCGACGGTGACCGGAGCGACCAGCTGGGTGTCGCTTCCGATCTGCACGCGGTCGCCGATGACGGTGCGGTGCTTGCGGAAGCCGTCGTAGTTGCAGGTGATGGTGCCGGCGCCGATGTTGGCGTCCTCGCCTACGCTGGCGTCGCCGATGTAGGCGAGGTGGTTGGCCTTGCTGCGCGCGCCGATGCTCGCCTTCTTGACCTCGACGAAGTTGCCGATGTGCACCTGCTCGCCGAGGTCGGCCTCCGGCCGCAGATGCGCATAGGGCCCGACCTTGGCGCCCGCGCCGATGGTCGCGCGGTCGGCGACCACTCCCCACCGCACCAGCGCGCCGTCGCCTACCCGCGTATCGCGCAAAAACGTCGAGCCTTCCAGAACGCATCGCTCGCCGATCACGGTTGCGCCCGAAAGGCGTACGGTCGGACCGACGACCGTGTCGGCCCCGATGCGGACGTCCACCGACAGCATCGTCGACGGCGGATCGAGGAACGTCACGCCCTGGTCCATCCAATCCAGGATCAGGCGCTCCTGCAGCAGGCTCTCGACGCGGGCGAGATCGGCGCGGCTGTTGACGCCGAGGCCTTCCTCCCCTTCCTCCAGCGTCGCGCATGCCGCGGCGCCTTGATTGGAAGCGATCTCCACCAGATCGGTCAGATAGTACTCGCCCTGTGCGTTGTCGCGCCCGAGCCGGTCCAGCTCGCGCAGGAGGAACTGGGCGTCGAAGCAGTAGGTGCCGGTGTTGATCTCGTCGATCATCGTCTCTTCTTCGGCCGCGTCGGCGTCCTCGACGATGCGAAGCTCGCCCTGACCTTTGCCGCGAACGATGCGCCCGTAGCCGGTCGGATCCTCCACCTTCGCGCTGAGCACCGTCACCTTGGCGCCGGCCGCGCGATGCTCGAGCACCAGCTCCTGCATCGTCTCGCTGCGCAGCAGCGGAACGTCGCCGCACAGCACCAGCACGTCGCCGTCGAAGCCTTCGAGAGCCGGCCTCGCCTGCATGACGGCATGTCCGGTGCCGAGCTGCTCGCTCTGAAGGACGGTCGTCACGCCCTCGCCGACGACCGCGCGTACCGCATCGCCTTGATGACCGACGACGACGATGATGGGCGAAGGCGACAGCGCGGCTGCCGACTGCAGCACGTGCAGGATGAGCGGCCGCCCCGCCACTTCGTGCAGCACCTTGGCAAGAGAGGACCGCATGCGCTTGCCTTGGCCGGCCGCCAGAACGACGGCTGCCAGTGGACGTGAGCGCTTGGGAGAAGGCTTCGATTGTCTGGTCATGGCTGGAGGCGCGACAGACTAGAACAGAAAATCTCGCGTCTCCACGTCCTGAAGGCGAAACTCTACTGTGCCGATGGCGCCGCCGGCTGGGCCGTCTCGCCGGCGAATGGGTCAGTCGGGGGCGCCCACAGCAGCAGCCCGCCGGTGTCCTGCGCGATCACGAAGCGGCCATCGGGCAGCGGCGTCAGGCCCTCCGGCATCAGCCCCGGCACACGCGCCGCGCGCAGATTACGGCCCTGGGCATCGACGACGTAGACCTTCTTCCACAGCGCCGACACCACCAGGAAGGCCTTCATGGCGGGCTGCCAGATAACGTCCGAGAGCGGCGGCGCCTCCACCGCCCTGGAGCTGACGATGCGGGCGTTCTCGAACTTGTCCTTCGTGGAACGGATGGGAATGGCCAGCTCGATCAGGACGGGCGGATCGTACTGGTTGGCGGCGTAGAAGCGCCCGCCCTCCTTGGCCGACTCGTCGGGAACGAACGTGATGCCCTCGATGCCGTCGCCGCCGCGCGCCAGAAAGTTGGGGTTGCCCTCGAAGGTCCGGTCTATGGTGTAGCGGCGGGTGATGCGAAAGTCGTCGGCGGTGACTTCGAAGACGATCTCGTGCCCTTCGCGCGCCACGTACAGGAGCCCGGTGGCCGGATCGACGGTGACGCCTTCGAGATCGCCGCCGAGATGACTCTTGCGAAGGAGCTTGCCCTCCAGCGACACCTCGCCGATGTCGCCCTCATCGCCGACGATGAAAAGGGACTTGCGTAGCGGGTGGTAGACCACCGAGGATGGCTCGGAGAATTCCGGGAGCGGCCACTCCGTGACGGTGGGGTCGGGAGTGCCCAGGCGGAAGGCGGCGATGGCCGGCAGCAGGAGGGCGAGGAGCGCCGCGCGCGCCAGCAGCGTGCGGCGACCGGCATGGCCAGCGTGCATCAGCGATGGACCGCCGTTCGCGTCGTTGCCACCGGCCGTGCGTTGTTCGAGAATGCCCTCAAGCGCCGGTTTATACGCCATGGCTCGCCACGAAATCCAAATGCGACTGCTTCGCGCGACGTTGCGCCGATGCATCGCGCCGGCGATGCTCGTGATCGCGCTCTCGATTCCAGCCGTCGCCACCGCCGAACAGAAGATGCTCGTGTCGCCGGCTTCGGCGCTTGCGCACTTCCTGTCGCTGTTCCGCAAGGAGCCCGCTCCCGATCCGCGCCGCATTCCCGATACGCTCGTGGACAAGGAGACGCCGTGGGGACCGCTCCAGGTCGTGGTCTTCAAGGGCCGCCGCATGCTCGCCGTCTACCGCCACGGCATCCTCGAGCGCGAGTACCCGATCGTGCTCGGGATCAAGCCCGACGGACGCAAACGCTTCGCCTTCGATGCGCGCACTCCCGAGGGCAAGTACCGCATCACCGACAAGCGCCCGCACGAGCGATGGCAGTACTTCCTCGCCATCGACTACCCGAACGATTCCGACAAGGCGGTCTACGCTCAGGAGCTCGCGCGCGGCATCATTCCCGACGTCGGCGGTAAGCCCTTGGACATCGGCAGCGGCCTCGGAATTCACGGCAACGACCGGCCGCAGGAGCAGGCGGCCGGCATCGACTGGACCAAGGGCTGCGTGGCGATGAGCCGCGACGATATCGCCGCGCTCTACGCCATCGTCGAGGTCGGTACGCCGGTCTGGCTGGTGGAGTAGCGGGCCGTTTTGCACGGCGCCGCGAGGGGTGTATTCGCCGACCCGATGTTCTCGAACGCGCCCAGGCTCGACCGCGAAGGCGGCTCGCCGATTTCTCCGGTGCCGGAGGTCGTCGACGAGATCCGTGCGGGCCGCATGATCGTCCTCATGGATGACGAGGACCGCGAGAACGAAGGCGACATCGTGGTGGCGGCCGAGAAGGTCACGGTCGAGCAGGTCAACTTCATGATCCGCCAGGCTCGCGGCCTGATCTGCATGCCGATCACCGAAGAGCGCATCGCGCGCCTCGGCCTGCGCATGATGGTCACCGAGAACACGGCGCCGCTGGGCACCGGCTTCACCGTCTCGATCGACGCGCGCGGCTGCACCAGCGGCGGCGTCACCGCGCGCGACCGCTGGTGCACCATCCGCAAGGCGGCCGAGGACGGCGCCGACGCGTCCGATTTCGTCATTCCCGGACACATCTTCCCGCTGCGTGCGCGGGAGGGCGGCGTTCTGGTGCGCACCGGCCAGACCGAAGGCTCGATCGACCTGTGCCGCCTGGCGGGTCTGCGACCGGCAGCGGTGATCTGCGAGATCCTCAACGAGGACGGCACGATGGCGCGCCTGCCGGATCTCGTGCGTTTTGCGCGCGACCATTCGCTGAAGATCTCCACGGTCGCCGATCTCATTCAGTACCGCCTGCAGAACGAGTCGCTGGTGGAGCGTGTCGCCACCGCGCGGCTTCCCACGCGTTACGGCGGCGAGTTCACGGCGCACGTCTATCGCTCGAGCGTCGAGGAGGGCGAGCACCTGGTGCTGGTCAAGGGCAGCATCGATCCGGACCGGCCCGTGCTGGTGCGCGCGCACGCCGAATATCTGCCGGGCGACGTCTTCGGCTACACGGTTCGCAACACGGCGGCGGTGCTGCAACGGGCGATGGAGAAGATCGCTTCGGAAGGAGCGGGCGTCGTCCTGTACGTTCGCCGCCGCGGGCGCGGCGCCGAGATCCTGGCCGAAGACGGCGACGGTCCGGTCACCACCAATCCATCGGCGCGCCTGGCCAACTTCAAGGACTACGGCATCGGGGCGCAGATCCTTCGCGACCTCGGCGTGCGCAAGATCCGCCTGCTCACGAACTCGCCGTTCCGTCTTCCCAACCTTTCCGGCTACGGGCTCGAGGTCGTCGAGGTCGTTCCGGTCTGAAGGCCGATCCGCGCATCGTGCGGCTCATCGACGCGCCTTGGCCGCGGCCGATCGCCGTCGGATGACCGCTGCGGGCCTACAGGTCCACCGCCACCACCAGGAAGTGCGCGTTGAGCCCGTCGTTGTGGTCGCTCCACAGCCCGAGATTGGAGATGTGGCGGAACCGGTAGCCGATCGTCCATTGCACCGAGGATTCCGGGCCGAACGCGATGCCGATCCCGGCGTTGTCGCTGAAGTTGACGGGCGAGCCCAGGCCGTAGCCGGACAGGGTCGTGTAGACCAGGCCGATGCCGCCTTCGAAGTAGGGCGAGATGCGGTCCCACCCGGCGACGCGAAGCTGGAAGTACGGGACGACCGAAGCCTCGAACGCCTCCTGGTCCTCGACGATCAGCACCATGGCCAGCGGCTCGACTGCGGCCGAGAAATCGATGTGCGCGCGCTCGAACAGCCGGTCGATCGCGTCGTAGCCGTCGAAGCGCCAGCGCCAGCCGAGACCGGTGGCGACCAGGTCCATCTGCTCCTCGATGGCGTCTTCATCCGGAGAGTATCCGACCGGAATGAACGGCCCGCTCTCGATCGCGCCGGCCAGAGCGACGGACGCTGCACCCGTCGCCACGCTCGCCGAAATCCATACCGCAAGAAAGTGCAGGAAAGGTCGTCTCATCAGCATGTCCTCGATGAAGATTCGGCTGCTCGACCGGCGGGTCCCCGACTCGCAAATCCCCGAATGCTCGGCTACGGTGTGCCGGTTCGTGGCCTACTGCCAACCCACCCCGTCGGTCGTGTCCCGTCTCCGCACACGACGCTCGCGGCTCGCGGCAAAATGCGTCGCTCGCGCCATTGCGCTGGCCGCCGTGTGCGTCCTTGCCGGCGGCGCATCGGCGATGGCGGCGGGCGGCGGCGCGCTGCCATGGGTGCCGTTCACGTCGGAGGCCTACACCAAGGCCGAGCATAGCGGCCAGCCGTTCGTGGTCACGTTCGGCGCCGAATGGTGCGCGCCGTGCAAGGAGATGGAGCAGCGGACCTATACGGATCCGGCGGTGGTGGAGGCGGCCAAAGGCATCCACTTCCTGCAGGTGGACATGACCGGCAACGACTCCTACGCCGAAGTGGTGCGCAAGAGCTTCAAGGTCTTCGGCGCACCCACCACGGTCTTCTTCGGTCCCGACCGAAAGGAGCGCACGCGCCGCATCGGCTTCATCGGCCCGGAAGACTACGTCAAGCTTCTTCGCGAAACGCGTGCGCCGGCATCGGCGAGCAACTGAGGACATGACCTCCGGCCCTACCAGCGCCTCCACCTCGCGGCTTGCCTTTGCGGAGCTCGATCTTCCCGAAAGCCTGCGACGCGGGATCGACGAAGCCGGCTTCGTCCACTGCACGCCGATCCAGGCCGAAACGCTTCCCTTCGCACTGGCCGGCCGCGACATCGCGGGCCAGGCGCAGACCGGCACCGGAAAGACGGCTGCGTTCCTCATCGCCACGTTCCACCACCTGCTTCGCCGGCCGCGCCGGCATGAAGGCGCCGGATCGTGCCCGCGTGCGCTGATCATCGCGCCCACGCGCGAGCTCGCCATGCAGATCCGCGACGAGGCCGAGCTGCTCGGCAAGCACACCGGGCTCAGCATCCACGCCGTCTACGGCGGCGTCGACTACAACAAGCAGCTCGATCGTCTCAAACGCGGCGTGGATGTGCTGATCGGTACGCCCGGCCGCCTCATCGACTACTACAAGCAGAAGGTGTTCACGCTGCGCGACACCGAGGTGCTCGTGGTCGACGAGGCCGATCGCATGTTCGACATGGGCTTCATCGACGATCTGCGCTTCCTGGTGAAGCGAATGCCGCCGCCGACCGAGCGCGTCTCCTCGCTCTACTCCGCCACGCTTTCCTATCGCGTGCTGGAGCTCGCCTACGAGTACATGAACGACGTCCACCGCGTCGCCATCGACGAGGATCAGGTGACCGTCGACCGCGTCGAGCAGGTGGTCTACCACGTCGGTGTCGATCAGAAGATGACGGTGCTGCTCAGCCTGATGGCGCGCGAGAAGCCGCCGCGCAGCCTGGTCTTCGTCAATACCCGCAGCGCCGCCCGCCAGATAGCCTCGCGGCTGGAGCGGCACGGCTATCGCTGCGGCGTTCTGATGGGAGACCTTGACCAGAACAAACGCATCGCGATGCTGCGCGCGTTCAAGAGCAACGACCTGGACATGCTCGTGGCCACCGATGTCGCCTCGCGCGGCCTCCACATCGACGCGGTCACGCACGTGTTCAACTACGATCTTCCGCAGGACCCCGAAGACTACGTGCACCGCATCGGGCGCACCGCGCGCGCCGGCGCCTCCGGCAAGGCGCTGTCGCTGGCATGCGAGCACTACGTGTACTCGCTCGAGGCCATCGAGGAATACATCGGCCTTTCGATCCCGCACAAGTTTCCCGAGCCCGAGCTGCTCATCCTGCCGCCGGCCACCGAGCGCGCCGAGGGCGGCCCGATGCTGAACCTGCACGAGTCGCCGATTCCCGAAAAAGGCGGACGCGGCCGCTCCAGGCGCGGCCGCGCGTCCGGACGCGAGGGCGCGCGCGATGGCGGGGCGCGCAAGGGCCCGCCGCCCGAGCGCGCTGCGAGCAAGCCTGCGGCCAAGAGCGCCGAGGCTCCGGCTGCAGCTCCGAGCGACGGCAACGAGCCGAAGAAGCGGCGACGGCGGCGGCGGCGGCGCAAGGGCGGGGCGGGCGATGGCGCCGCAACGGCATCCAACGAGCCGTCCTGATCGCATGGCGGCTGCCCGCCTCGATTCGCCGCTCACGGCGGCGGGTAACGGCGCCGCATCCCTGGTACCGCGCCGCCGCGCCGGTCACGGCGCCTTCGAGATCGACCACGAGCTGCGCGAGCGGCTTCGGCCGGCGGTGCGCTTCTTCTTCGAACGCTACTGGCGCGTCCGAACCCGCGGTCTCGCCAACGTGCCCAGGCACGGCGGCGCCATCCTCGTCGGCAATCATTCGGGCGCGCTGCCCGTCGATGCGGCGATGGTCGCGTACGCCGTCGACGATCCCGGCAATCCCGACTCGCCCAGACGCGTGGCGCGAGTTCTCTACGACCGCTTCGTGGACGGCATGCCGTGGCTGGCCGACATCTATCGCCGCGCCGGCGGCGTGCCCGCGCGCTACAGCGTGGCCGAGGAGCTGGCACGGCGCGGCGAGCTGGTCGTGATCTTTCCGGAGGGCATCGACGGCGTCGCCAAGCTGTTCGACCAGCGCTACCGGCTGCAGCGCTTCGCGACCTCGGCCGCACGCCTGTCGTGCAGGTATCGCCTGCCCGTCATTCCCTTCGCCGTCGTCGGCGCCGAGGAGGCGTATCCGGTCATCGGGCGCAGCGCCGAGGCCGGCCGTCTGGTGGGCGCGCCGTATCTGCCGATCACGCCGTTCTTTCCCTTGCTCGGCCCGCTGGGCATGCTGCCGCTGCCGAGCAGGTGGACGCTGGTGTTCGGCCCGCGTATCTACCTGTTCCGCGAACGGCGCTTCCGCGACGGTCGCGATTTCGATGCCATGACCGAGCGCCTGCAACGCAGCGTGCGGCTGCTGCTGGAGCGGGCCGTGCGCGAGCGACAATCGGTTCTGCTGGGGTGAGGGATGGAGGAAACGATCAAGATCGGGGATCAGGTGGTGCATCAGAGCCACCCCGGGCGCTTCGAGGTCGTCAAGATCGAGCCGACGCCCGGCATGAACGTCTACAGCAGCATCCTGACCATCCGCAGCAAGGACGGGCTCGAGATGCGCGTGCTCGAGACGACCGTGCGGCCGGTCGAAGGCGACGGCCTGCGCATCTGACGGACCATTGGCCGCAAGACGTGGTCGCGACATGGCGGTTACGCTCTACACCCAAGACGGCTGCCGTTTCTGCGATGCGCTCCGCAACGGCCTGCGCGAGCGCGGCGAGCGCTTCACCGAGGTCAACCTGACGAGCAATCCGCAGGCCGTTCCCGAGCTGCTCAAGCTCACGCGAGGCCGCCGCATCGTGCCGGTCGTGGTCGACGGCGCCAGCATGCGGATCGCGCCCGATGGTGGAAGCGAATTCTAGCCGCGCCACCGGGCCCGGTGCGCAAAGAAAGACTGGTCAGGAGAAAACGAGCCGTGTATGTTTGCGGCGTCGTGAACGAGAAGCGACTGTTCCTGCACCTCGGTGACCGTGTCTACAACGCGTACCACGAAGAGTGGGGCGTCGGCTCGGTGGTCGAGGAGATGACGTCGACCGTCGTCGGCGGAACCTGTCTGGTGCGCATCCTGTTCGAGGACGGCCAGCAGCGGACGTTCCACAACGATCTGGATCACGACATGTGCTGCTACTTCCTCGGCATGCGCCGCGAGCTGTCCTTCGACTGGGACCGCATGCAGCGGACCACGCAGCGAGCGGCGTCCGCGCGTCCGCGCCGGCGCATTTCCGGCTGATTCCGGCCCGCTTCCCGTCGATTCGATCGTGTCGCGCCTGCCGGTGCGGAGGCGCGCGAGTGGATTTCAGCGCTTCAGCGTCGGGTTCTGCGACAGCGGCCGCCCCTTGGCGTCGGTGCGCGGAATGTTGCGCTTGCGCAGCGTGGCCAGCGTGTCGCTGTTGACCCACGGCACGCCCATCGCGCACGGACGCGGCTGGCCGTCCTCGGAGACGACGGTGGGGCCGGGCCGCCGGAAATTGACCTGCAGACGTTTGGCCATGTCACGCGCCATGTAGCGCGGATACGTTGCCGGTTCCATCGCGCCGGCGAGAGCCGGCGCGTCCGTGCGCTCATCGGGGCATGACGCGGCCCGCCCCCGAAGTTGCCACCCCGTCACACCGTTGGTATGCCCCGAGCCTTCGCGACCACCTGGCCGGCCCGCCATGGACTACAAGCACACACTCCAGCTTCCGAGCACGGACTTTCCGATGCGTGCGAACCTGCCGCAGCGCGAGCCGGCCATGCTGGAGACGTGGCGCCAGGAGCGCATCTACGAGCGCATGCTCGAGGTGCGTCAGGACCGGCCGCTGTTCCTCCTGCACGACGGACCGCCCTACGCGAATGGCCACATCCACATCGGCCATTCGATGAACAAGATCCTCAAGGACATCAACGTCAAGTACAAGGCGCTGGCCGGGTTTCGCGCGCCGTATCGTCCGGGCTGGGACTGCCACGGCCTGCCGATCGAGCTGGAGGTCGAGAAGCAGATCGGCCGCAAGGCCAAGTCCGAGATGAGCCTGGTCGAGGTGCGCCGCCTCTGCCGCGACTACGCCGACCGCTACGTCGACATCCAGCGTCGCGATTTCCAGCGCCTGGGAGTGTTCGGCGAGTGGGAGCGGCCCTACCTGACCAAGGACTTCGACTACGAAGCGCGCGAGGTGCGCGAGCTGGCCGACATCCTGGCCACCGGCGCCATGTTCCGCGGCCGCAAGCCGGTGCACTGGTGCGCGTCGTGCCGGACGGCGTTGGCCGAGGCCGAAGTCGACTACGACGAAAAGACGTCGACGTCGGTCTTCGTCGCGTTCGCGCTGCCGGCGCAGGGGCCGCTGGCGGCGTTCGCGGACCGATCCCTGGCCATCGCGATCTGGACGACGACTCCCTGGACGCTGCCGGCCAACCTGGCCGTAGCGGTCGGTCCCGATTTCTCCTACTCGCTCGTCGAGGCCGGCGAGCGCGCGCTGGTCGTCGCGACCGACCTGGTGGAGCCGCTGCGCGCACGTCTTCAGCTCGGCCAGACGCTGGCGACGTTCCGGGGCATAGAGCTCGAAGGCATCGAAGCGCGCCATCCGTGGATCGACCGTGCCTCGCGGATCGTGGTCGGCGAGCACGTCGGGCTCGATACGGGCACCGGCGCCGTCCACACCGCTCCCGGCCACGGCCATGACGACTACGTCGTCGGCCAGCGCTACGGCCTGGAGGCCTATGCGCCCGTCAACGCCGCCGGTTGCTTCACCGAGGAAGTGCCCGACTTCGCCGGCCGCTTCGTGTTCGAAGCCGACGCGGACATCGTCGTGCTGCTGCGCGAGCGCGGCGCGCTGCTCGGCGAGGAGCCGATCCGGCACAGCTACCCGCACTGCTGGCGGTGCAAGAAGGCCATCATCTTCCGCGCCACCGAGCAGTGGTTCCTTTCGATGGAGCACAGCGGGCTCCGCGCCCGGGCGCTTGCCGCCATCGATGAGGTGCGATGGGTGCCGTCGTGGGGACGCGAGCGCATCCACGGCATGATCGCCAACCGTCCCGACTGGTGCCTGTCGCGCCAGCGGGCCTGGGGAGTGCCGATCGTGGCGCTGCGCTGCGCCGGCTGCGGAGAGGTTGCAGCCACGCCCGAGCTGATGCGCCATGCCGCCGACATCTTCGAGCACGAAGGCTCGGACGCATGGTTCGCCCGCCCCGTCGCCGACTTCGTTCCCGACGGATTCTCTTGCGCCGGCTGCGGCAACGCGCAGTTCGAGCGCGAGACGGACATCCTGGACGTGTGGTTCGACTCGGGCGCCAGCTTCGCCGCCGTCGTCGAGCAGGACCTCGGCTCGCAGACGATCGCCGATCTGTACCTGGAAGGCAGCGATCAGCACCGCGGATGGTTTCATTCGACGCTGCTGGTGTCCGTGGCCACGCGCGGCCGCGCGCCCTACCGCAGCGTGCTCACGCATGGCTTCGTGCTCGACGGCGAGGGGCGCAAGCAGAGCAAGTCGCTGGGCAACGTCGTGGCGCCGCAGGACATCCTCAAGACCTACGGCGCCGACATCCTGCGCCTGTGGGTGGCCGCCGAAGACTACAGCGACGACGTGCGCATCTCCGACGAGATCATGAAGCGGCTGGCCGATTCGTATCGGCGCATCCGCAACACGTGCCGCAATCTGCTGGCCAACCTCGCCGACTACGATCCCTCGGCGCACGCGGTCGCCGCCGCCGACATGAGCGAGCTCGATCTTTGGGTGCTGTCGCGCCTGGACGAGTTCGTCACGCGCTGCCGGCGTGCCTACGACGAGTACCAGTTCCACATCGTCTTCCACGCGCTCAACAACTTCTGCAGCGTCGACCTGTCGGCGCTGTACTTCGACATCGTCAAGGACCGTCTCTACTGCTCGGGCAAGGACTCGGTGGAGAGGCGCAGCTCGCAGACGGCCATGCACGCGATCCTGCTGGCGCTGGTGCGGGTGATCGCGCCGGTCCTCTGCTTCACCGCCGACGAGGTCTGGCGCGCCATTGCGCCCGCGCAGAAGCCGTCCGGCGGCGACCCGACCAGCGTCTTCCTGTCCGACTTTCCCTCGGTCGACCCTGCCTGGCACGACGAGGCACGCGCGTCGCGCTGGGCGCGCATCTGGGAAATCCGCGCCGTGGTCACCAAGGCGCTGGAGGAGCAGCGCCGCGCCGGCATCCTCGGGCAGTCGCTCGAGGCGCGCGTACAGCTGGCCAGCTCGGGCCGCGATGCGGAGCTGCTGACCGAGCTCGGCGAGAAGGCGCTTTGCGAGCTGTTGATCGTCTCGCAGGTCGAGCTCGTGCACGGCGTCGGAGACATCGAGGTCGCGGTCGAGCGCGCACGCGGCGGCAAGTGCGGCCGCTGCTGGAAGTTCAGCGAGAGTGTGGGAACCCACGGCGATCATCCCGAGCTCTGCGACCGCTGCCACGGCGTCGTGGCGAGCCTCTGATCGCTTCCAGGAGAACGAGAACTTGAGCGGCAAGCTGGCGGCCCTCCTGGCCACCCTGATCTTCGTCGTCGACCAGTGGGCCAAGAGCCGCATCGTCAGCGAATTCCAGCTCGGCGAGTCGCGCCCCGTCATCCCGGACTTTTTTTCGCTCACCCACGTGCGAAACCGCGGCGGCGCCTTCGGCCTGCTCGCCGACCTGCCGCCGATCTACGGTCAGCTCCTGTTCGTGGTGTTCGCCATGGTGACGGTGGCGCTGCTGGCGTGGATGCTGCGCCGCACGCCGCGCCAGGATTTCTCGCAGCGCCTGGCGCTGACATCGGTCATCGGCGGTGCCATCGGCAATCTCTACGACCGCATCCGTTTCGGCGAAGTCGTCGACTTCCTCGACGTGTACGTGGGCGCGTGGCACTGGCCCGCCTTCAACGTCGCCGACAGCTTCATCACC
Organism: Candidatus Limnocylindrales bacterium; assembly: GCA_035626395.1. Taxonomy (NCBI): domain Bacteria; kingdom Bacillati; phylum Chloroflexota; class Candidatus Limnocylindria; order Candidatus Limnocylindrales; species Candidatus Limnocylindrales bacterium. The sequence goes on from DASPNR010000007.1 coordinate 338,863, forward strand.
ATCGGCGTCGTCCTGCTGTTCTGGGGCGCGGTGCGGCCCGAGCCCCAGCGCCGCTAGCGCGCGCACTCGCACGCCTCGCGAAGTGGCGATGCGCGCTGCGGATGAAATAGAATCGCGGTTGCTCTAGTCGAAAGAGCCGGAGGAGGAGACATGAGCAGTCGTGGAAGTCTGGTGGTGTTCGCGACGACGATGGCTCTCGGAATCGCCGTCGCCGGTTGCGCGTCGGGGCCGATGACGCGGCGTGAGGAAGGGCTGGCGGCAGGCGCCATCGTCGGCGCCGGCTCCGGAGCGGTGATCGGGGCCGCCGCGGGCGATCCGGCGGCGGGCGCCATCATCGGCGGCGCTCTGGGCGCGATCACGGGCGCTGCCATTGGCGACGCGCAGCAGGCACGGGAGCAGGAAGCGTACTATCTCGAGCAGCGCGCTCGGGAGCAGGAATACGAGCTGGCCCGGCAGCGCGCGGAGATCGAGCGTCTGCGTCGCGAGCGCGGAGAGCCCGGGTATCGCGACCCCTACGAGCCTCCCTACAGCCAGCCGCACGGCTACTACTCGGAGCGCTACTACGAGAGCCGTCACAACGACGACGGCGACTATTACGAGTACTGAGGAACGTTCGATGAAAGAGCACGATGCGCGGCGCGACGCAGCGCGTGCCGACGGCGCCGCTGACGGCCGGCGCAGGTCCGCCTCCGCCGTCCGGCATGGCGACGGCGCCTGGCGGGCTGCATGGGGCGCAGGGTGGGCAGCCGTCGTGGTCCTCGTCATCGCGGGGTGCGCTTCGGGTCCTCCCACGGCACGCGAGCACGGCATGGCCACGGGCGCGATCCTCGGTGCCACGAGCGGCGCCATCATCGGCCAGGCTGCCGGCGGCACGGCCGAAGGAGCGTTGATCGGTGGGGCGGTCGGCGCCATCGCCGGCGGCGCCATCGGCGATCAGCACGACGCCTACCACCGGCGCAACGCCCCGCTGCACGAGGACGTTGCGCGCCGCGACGCCGAGATCGCCCGCAACCGCGCGCTCATCGCCGAGCTGAGGGGCCGCAGCGTCGCCGTCTCGTCCGATGCTCGCGGCGTGGTCGTCACGCTCCCCGACGTCTTCTTCGCATTCGACAGCGACCGCCTGACGCCCGACGCGGTCGTGGCCATCGCGGACATCGGCGAGGTTCTGCGCGGACCGCATGCATCGGGGCGCCGCATTGCCGTCGAAGGCCACACCGATGCCGTCGGCACGCGCCAATACAACCAGTGGCTGTCGGAGCGCCGTGCATGGGCGGTGGCGGATGAGCTGGCGGCGCGCGGCGTCGACCGCCGGCGGCTGGCCGTACGCGGGTTCGGCGAAGCGTTCCCGGTGGAGCCGAACGTGCTTCCCGACGGCTTCGACAACCCCCGCGGACGTGCACGAAACCGGCGTGTGGAAGTGATCGTTCTCAACCCGCCGCTGGGCTGACCGCCCGCCGTGTGGCTGCGCCAGGGCGGCAGCCGCGCGCGGGCGCCGGGCCCAGCCGCGCCTTGCCCCCACCTGGCCAAGGGGCCGCCGGGCCGCCGGCTCCTACCTTCGACCGACGGTTCGGAAGCAGGATCCGCCCCGGACGGCAGGCTTCTGGCCCTCAATTCGACCGCTGCAAAGCTTCTGAGGCCAAGGCTATAGTCAGCCGCGCCGACTCGGGGCTACAAAAGAAGGGAACCGCGCATCTCAAAGGAGGACCGTGCATGTCTTGGAAGTTGGCCTCACGCCTGTCGCTGTCCTTTGCTGCATCCCTGTTCGCGCTGGTGCTGTCGCTGCCGGCGGCGTCCGAAGCCGCTCAGGGCGACTGCAGCCAGCCCGTCACGTCCGGTCAGAACCCCACCGCCAGTGACTGCCTGTACATCCTCAAGAGCGCAGTCGGCACCGAAGAGTGCGAGATCTGCGTGTGCGACACGACGGGCAACGAGGAGATCCAGGCCACCGACTCTCTGCTTTGCCTCAAGTACGCGGTCGGACAGCCGGTCGAGCTGAATTGCCCCGAGTGCGATACCACGACCACCAGCACGTCGAGCACGAGCACGTCGAGCACCAGCACGTCGACCACCACCACGACGCTGGGAGGTCCGACCACCACGATCGACACACCCACGACGACGATCGATACGCCCACGACCACCATCGACACGCCGACGACGACGCTGAGCAACACGACCACCACGGTCGATACGCCCACGACGACGATCGATACGCCGACGACGACGCTGGTTGCCGCGGGGGCCTGCCCCGGCTTCGGCGAGCTGACGCTGTACTCGGGCTTCGGCGAGCTGTGCAGCAACAACGCCGATTGTCCGGTCGGCACCTGCAACAACGAGCGCGGCCGCTGCCAGACGGTGACCGAGCTCGACAGCGGATGGACGGGCCTGGCGCACGACTCCGACATCAACAACGAGACGCTCAGCCGCGGCTTCCTGGACTGTCCGGGAACCGGCGGCGCCTGCGGTGTCTGCTCGGTCGAAGGCCTGGATCCCTCCATCGGCAACTGCCGGTGCGCCAACAACAACCAGGCGGTGTGCGACGAGAAATTCGCGGCCGATGCGGACGACTGCGGCGGCCAGGTCTGCAACTGCTACTTCGGCGCGCCCTTCCCGCTCTCCTCGGGCGGCACGCCGGCCTGCATCGTCAACCGCTTCTTCGAGGACATCTCGGGAACGGCCAATCCCGATACGGGCTCCGGCGCGATTTCGGCGAACCTGCGTACGCAGGTCTTCCTCGGCATCACCACGAGCAATCCGTGTCCGGTCTGCGGCGGCGTCTGCTCCAACGACGACACGCAGACGTGCATCTTCGATGCCGACTGCGGCGACGGCAACACCTGTCAGGATGACCCGACCGCCAACGACGGCAACCGCGGCGGCGTCTGCGTGGACGGCCGCAACATCGGAACGGCCTGCGACGTGAACGCCTACAACACCTCGTTCCCGGCCATTCCCAACGCGCCGGGCGGCGCCGGCTACAGCATCGACTGCTTCCCCGATACCGGCAAGAACGTGTCGGGCGCGGGCCTGGTCATCCAGCTGACGCAGACGACCGGGACCCAGCAGCTCGACTTCGACGTGCCGTGCGGCAACGGCGACCTGCTCTGCGCCTGCCGGCAGTGCACGACCGATGCAACGGTGCCGTGCGACGATGATGCGGACTGCGCGTCGCAGTCGGGCGCGTGCAGCGTCTCCAACAAGTTCCTGTGCACGTCGAACAACGACTGCTCGAGCGTCAATGCCGGCACGTGCCTGACGATCAAGCGCTGCAGCCAGGCGACGTCTCTGACCTGCAACACCAACACCGACTGCCTCAATCGCAACGTGGGCCAGTGCAATCCGTCCACCTGCAGCGCGAACGGCACCGGCGGCTTCCCGTCGCCGAACCAGTGCCAGGGCGGGCTGTGCGAGGACGCCGGCGACGAGGAAGGCTTGTGCACCGAGGGCCCGGACGAGAGCAGCTGCGATGCGGTGGTGAAGGCCAACGGCGACGGCATCCTGTCGTGCTCGGTCAACGCCGATTGCGAGCCAGCATCGGTCGGTGTCGACGCCGGCAACTGCACGCTGGTCAAGCGCCGCGAATGCTTCCTCGACCCGATCGTGGCCACCGGACAGGCCAGCCCGACCATGCCGGTGGGAGCGTCCGTGTTCTGCATCCCGCCCACGAGCAACCAGCCCATCAACACGGTGGCGGGTCTGCCGGGGCCGGGACGCGTGACCAATCAGGCGATCTCGCGGACGTTCTGCGAGAACGCGCCGGAGACGCAGTACACGCCGGGCGTGGGCGGCTGCCCCGCAGAATAGGCGAGAGGGTACGATACGGTGAAGCGCGAACGGCCCGCTGCGAAAGCAGCGGGCCGTTCTGCATTCGGCCTGCCTGCCGCGAATGAATGCGGGGCCGGCCCGGTCCAAGCTGTATCCCAGAACGAAGGTGCGGCGCCGGCTGCACCGCAGGAGAAGCCATGAAGACAGCAGCTCAATACGCAGTGTGTGCGAGTCTGGCCGCTGGATTGATCTTGCCGCTCGCGGCGGCCGCCGATGAGACGACCGTCATCCGGGAGACTCCGGACGGCTACGTCGAAACCTACAAGGGCCCCGACGGCAGCTACACGCACAAGCAGAGCGGGCCCAAGAGCAAGACCGCATACGAAGGCAATGGCGTCCAGTTCAAGGAAAGCTCCAATGGAGTGGTGACCAAGCGGGTCTACCAGGACGCCAACTGCCAGCAGAAGACGGTCTCGAACGCGAAGACCGGCGAGACCACCGTCGTTTCCGAAGGCAACTGTCCCCGCTGACGATCCTCAGCAGATGCGCGAGAGCGCGTGCGTTGCGGCCCCGGCGGCTACCGTTGCCGGGGCCCCTTTGCATCCGGACGGGTGCCGGCGCGTGTACCTAGCGCGGGGAAAGCAGCACCACCGGAATGTCGCGCGTGGTGTTGGCCTGGTAGTTGTCGTAGTCGGGCCACATTCGCACCATCTGCGGCCAAACTCGCTTCTTGTCTTCGGCGCTGCCGGTGCGGGCGGTCACCGGGATGACCCGGTCGAAGACCTGGATCTCCACGTCGGGATGCGCCAGCAGGTTCTTGTACCAGCCAGGATGATCGGGATAGCCGCCCTTGGAAGCCACGACGACGTAATCGTTGCCGTCGCGGCCATAGCAGAGCGGGAACTTGCGGACCTCGCCGCTCTTGCGGCCCTTGGTGCGAAGGATCAGGCAGCTGGTGCCGTTCCAGTCATGGCCGACCTTGCCGTCCGTCGCCTCGTACTGTCGAACATGCTCATCGCCGAAAAGACTGAAGTCTGGCATGCGCGGAGCCTGCCACGCTCGCGATGAGAAACAAGCTCACCGGCAAGCGGCACACGAAGGCCCGACGTCGCCTCTTCGACGTCGCGCTCGCGCGTCCTGACGACGGCTCAGAGCAGGAAGTTTCCGACGCCCGTGGCCACCGGCCTGGCGGGATCGTCCTGCCAGGCCACGACGCGGACGTTGGCGATGCGCCGGCCGTGCTTGACGATCTCCGCGCGGCCGCGCGTGTCTCTGGGCCCGGCCGAGCGCAGGTAGTCGATGCTGAAGTTGATGGGCCGTGCCACCCGTTCCTCCCCTGCCAGCTCGACCAGGTGGAGCAGCGCCGTGAGCTCGAGAAACGCACCGACGACACCACCGTGGATGGCGGGAAGGACGACGTTGCCGACGATGTCGGCGCAGAACGGCATCACGCAGATCAGTCCCTCGCCGGACGTCTCGAGGCGAATGTCGAGATAGCGGGCGTAAGGGATGGCAGCGACCGCATCGGCAGCTTTCACGATCGCCCGGCCTCCAGCGCTTCCTTGCCGCGGACGATGGCCTTCTGCCAGGCGTCCGGGTGCAGCGGCCCGACCAGCATAAACGTCGCCAGCATGCTGGCGAACGGGTCTTTCTCATCGGCGTCCCACGCCGTGCCGCGGACGAACGCGACGTTGCTCGTCAGCTTGTAGCACTCGGCGCGCGCCGTCAGCTCGGCTCCGGGCTGGGCCGCGCGCAGATAGTCGATGCGAAGGTCCAGGGTGGCGATGGTCTTGAACTCCGGAAGCGAGCACTGCACCGCGATGCCGCTGGCCTGGTCCAGCATCGTCGTGATGACGCCGCCGAAGACGACGCGGCGCACGGGATCGCCCACTAGCTCCTCGCGCCACGGCAGACGAAGGATCGCGAAGCAGGGACCGATCTCGTGCACGCGCATGCCGAGCCGGACGGCCTGCGGAACGTGAGCCACGAGCTCGTCCCGCCCCTGCCCGAACAGAGCCTGCATCGCGAAGATTCGGCCGGAATCGGACACGCGTGCTGGCGCTATCGTGATCGTCGCCGCGCCGCAAGCCGTGCGGCAGCGGCTGCTGCATCGGGAACGGAAAGGTGACGGCCATGCGGCAGGTCACGCATTCCGGTGAGCCAATGACGTCACGTGCCCCGGGCCAGCTGGCGTTGGTGGGCTGGCGCCGCTTCGCGTGGTGATGCGGATCAGCTCGAGCAGCGCTCGTCCTTCATGCGACGCGTCCTTCCAGGCCGTGCCTTTGGACGATTGGCCGCGCGGCAGCGACGGCGCCCGTGCCGGCCACCACCACGGCAGCAGATCGAGGCCGTGCGAATAGATCCCGCCGTGCCGCGCGTCCACGAACGCGCGCACGATGTAGCTCCAGAGCGCGACGTACTCCTCGTGCAGCTCCGCGCGCGGTCGCTGCCGATGCTGATCCATGATCGTCCGCAGCGCTTCGAACTGCACCCACCAGACCTTTCCGCCCGCGGCAACCGCGTGCTCCACCCACGCGTAGGCGCAAGCGGCGGCGGACTGCGCGGCCGCAGGTCGCACCTCGCCCGCCAGGAAATAGCCGCCGGCGCGGTCGCGCGCGTGCTCGCGAAGGTAGCGCAGGATGCGACGGCTGGCATCGTCGGCCGGGAACGGCAGCGCCGCCTGCGCGCGGGCCGCGCTCAGCCTCCACGCCGTCTGCAGGGTGGTCCCCACGCGCACGCGGTGCGGGACCGGCGTCCAATCGCGAAGGCAGAAGAAGTGCAGCGCTCCGTCGTGCGCCAGCAGGCGCTGCTCGAAAAGCGTGACCAGCTCGACCAGGCGCGTGCGCACCGTGACGTCGGGCCACACCGAGTGCAGCGATGTCAGCGCCTCCAGAAGATCGGAGTGCGTGTTCGAATCCTTCAGGCCGACGGGAGTTCCGATCGGATCCAGGCGATCGCGCCAAAGCGATTCGCTGGCGCTATCGATGCACCGGCCGTCGCGTGTGAAGAACTGGAGATAGCCGCCGTGCTCGCGGTCGAAGGCGGTGTTCTCGAGCCATTCGAATGCCTGCTGCGCCAGGCGCAGAGGCGCAGCCTCGCAGGTCAATCGGTGCACCGCCACGCAGGCCGCGATGGCGTAGGCCATTCCGTGCACGTGCTTGGTGTGATTCTCGAGTACGCGCCCGGCGCGGTCGCAGCGGTGGAACCAGCCGCCTTCGGTCGCGTCCCACATCGTGCCGGCCAGGCAGGCGAAGCCGTGACGCGCCGCCGCCGCCACGGCGGCATCGCACGGATCGGCCAGAGCGGCTTCGGCAGCGAACAGCGTCTGACGCGCCTGGAACTCGAGCAGCTTCTCGTGCGTGCCACAGGAGCGCCACTTCCGGTCGAAATCGCACCGGAAGCCGCCGTGCTCGTGGTCGAGCGAGCGCGGGAACCAGACGTCGAGGACGTGGCGGCGCAGAAGGGCCTGCAGTTCCTGCGTCGAGGGCGCGGACATCTGCGCGATCTATACCGGATCGATGGACGCTCCCACTTGCCTGGCGGTGGAATAGGGGGCGCGCGCACGCAAAAAAATCCCGCCACCGTCTCCGGTGGCGGGATCTTGCAAGGCCGATCTTCGAGAGACGAGGACTCAGCAGTCGTAGTACAGCTCGAACTCGTGCGGATGCGGACGCAGCCGGATCGCATCGATTTCGCGCGAGCGCTTGAACTCCACCCACGTCGAGATGAAGTCCTCGCTGAACACGTCGCCCTTGAGCAGGAAGGCATGGTCTCTTTCCAGCGCGTCGCACGCATCGGCCAGACTGCCGGGAACGCTGGGCACGTCGTGGAGCTCGGCCTTCGACAGCGAGTAGATGTCCTTGTCCAGCGGCTGGCCCGGATCCAGCTTGCGCTCGATGCCGTCGAGGCCGGCCATCATCATCGCCGTGAACGCGAGGTAGCCGTTGGTGCTCGGGTCGGGGAAGCGGACCTCGATGCGCTTGGCCTTCGGAGAAGGCGAGTACATCGGGATGCGGATCGCGGCCGAGCGGTTGCGGCTCGAGTAGGCCAGGTTCACCGGCGCCTCGAAGCCCGGCACCAGGCGGTGATACGAGTTCATCGTCGGGTTGGTCAGCGCGCAGATCGCCGAGGCGTGCTGCAGCACGCCGGCGATGTAGTGCAGCGCCATCTGCGACATGCCGCCGTACTTGTCGCCGGCGAAGAGCGGCTTGCCGTCCTTCCACAGCGACTGGTGCACGTGCATGCCCGATCCGTTGTCGAGGAACAGGGGCTTGGGCATGAACGTGGCGGTGCGGCCGTGGCGGCGCGCCACGTTCTTGACGATGTACTTGTACCACATCAGCCAGTCGCCCATCTCGACGAGCGGCTGGAAGCGCATGTCGATCTCGGCCTGACCGGCGGTGGCGACCTCGTGGTGCTGGCGCTCGACGCGGATGCCGACCTGCTCCATCACCTGGCACATCTCGGTACGGATGTCCTGGAAATGGTCGGTCGGCGCCACGGGGAAGTAGCCTTCCTTGTAGCGGATCTTGTAGCCGAGGTTCTGTCCGCCGTCGTCGGCGCTGTTCCACGCGCCTTCGATCGAATCGACCTCGTAGTAGCCCATGTTCTGGCGCGTCTCGAAGCGGGCCGAGTCGAAGATGAAGAACTCGGGCTCCGGCCCGAAGTACGCCACGTCCGCAATGCCGGTGGAGCGCAGGAACTCGACGCCCTTGCGCGCGATGTTGCGCGGGTCGCGGTCATAACGCTCGCGAGTGATCGGATCCTCAATGTCGCAGATCAGCGACAGCGTGGGCCGCTCCATGAACGGATCCATGACGGCGGTCTTGGGGTCGGCCACCACGAGCATGTCGGAGGCATTGATCGCCTTCCATCCACGGATCGAGCTGCCGTCGAATCCCAGCCCCTCCTCGAAGATCGACTCTTCGAGCTCGCTGATCGGCGTGCTGAAGTGCTGCCAGGTTCCGAGAAGGTCACAAAACTTGAAGTCCACCACCTCGGCATTGTTTTCCTTGGCGAACTTCAGGGCTTCCTTTGGTGTCATTGGACGAGGTCCTCCCTGCTGCGAGTACTGCGAGTACGAAATGAACGGAGCGGCGCCTCTCGCTTAGAGCGCTGCTTCGCCTGTCTCTCCGGTGCGGATGCGGACGACCTCGTCTACCGTGGTCACGAAAATTTTTCCGTCTCCGATGCGCCCGGTGCGGGCTGCCGCGGTGATGGCCTCGACCACCTGGTCGACCTGGTCGTCCTTGACGATGACCTCGAGCTTCACCTTCGGCAGGAAGTCGACGACGTATTCGGCGCCGCGGTACAGCTCGGTGTGTCCCCGCTGCCGTCCAAAGCCCTTCACCTCGCTGACGGTGATGCCCTGAACCCCGACCCCTCCGAGCGCCTCTTTCACCTCGTCGAGCTTGAAAGGCTTGATGACTGCTTCGACCTTCTTCATGGGTTTCTCCTTGCCGCTGTGGCACGACCTTCTGCGCGTGGCGGCCTGGTCCCGTGGCCTGGCTCTTCGAGTCCCCGAGCCATCCCGCACAGGCAATAAGCGTCACTTATGGCAGTGCCCGCTTCTGCTTTTTGCAATTGCGGTGCCACCTGCGCCGCAACGAATTCAGCGAGTTAGCCTGCGCCAGTTCGCCGGTTTCTGCCCGGAAATCCGGCAGTGCACGCCGCATGAGCAAGCATGAGCAAGCAGTCGCGGCGCGGCGCCCGCCGAACGCGGTCAGCCTCAGGGAACGAGGCCGGCATTCTTCAGCGTGTCGTAGGCCGCGTTGATCGCCCGCATTCGTGTCTCGGCCACGCGCCGGAACTCCTCGCCGAGATGCGTGACGCGGTCGGGATGGTTCTCCTTGGAGAGCCGTCGCCAGGCCTGCTTGATGTCGTCGGCGCTGGCGCCGCGGTCCAGGCCCAGGGTGGCCAGGGCCTGGTTGATCGATACGGAGCCCTGCTGCCGCGGCCCCCGGCTCTGCTGCTGCTGGTGCTGGTCGCTGCCGGCGCGCGCCCAACCGAAGCTGTTGACGAACGGGCCCAGGCCCAGGCGATTGGCGACTTCGTCGAGAAAGCGGCCTTCGGCCGGCCCCATCTTGCCGTCGGCCACGGCGACGCGCGTCAGGACATCGAGCACGATCATGCGGGCCTGCAGGTCGTAGTTGGTCAGCAGCCGCTCGCACAGCGCGGCCACGGTCAGCGTCGATCGCCGCGATTCCTTGACGAGATCGCGCACCCACAGCAGGCGCTCGGCGCGGTAGCCGAGATCGTGCTGGAAGAAGTGGCGGATGGCGGTGACCTCGCGGCGATCGAGCGGGCCGTCGACCTCCGCGAGCTTGACCAGCAGCTCCACCAGCGTCTCGACGAACAGGCGCTGGCCCGGCGCCTGCCGGGCGTACATGCCGAGCGCACGGCGGCGCAGCCACCAGGTGCCGATCGTGCCCGCCGCGACCAGAAACAGGGTGAAGAAGACGGCGACGCGCGCCAGGCCCACCAGAAGCGGCGTGCCGCCGACGAGCGCCAGCAGCAGGAGCATGAGCAGGCAGCCGAGATTGGGGCTGAAGATCAAGCAGCAACGCTCGCCGAGAGGAATGGTCGGGGTGAGAGGATTTGAACCTCCGGCTCCTGCGTCCCGAACGCAGTGCTCTACCAGGCTGAGCTACACCCCGAGGAGAAAGTTCCCGAAAAGCCCCGGTGAAATAACAACGGCGGGGCCCCAAAGCGAATTCGCGGGCGGCAGCGGCGGGCCCGCCTTCAGGCAGGATTTCGCAGCGCCGCGATGGTCCTGGCGTAGTCCCCGCTCTTGAACACGGCCGACCCCGCCACGACCACGTCGGCGCCCGCCTCCAGCACCAGATGCACGTTGTCGGTCTTGATGCCGCCGTCGACCTCGAGCAGGCAATCGCAGCTGCGCCGCTCCTTGAGCTCGCGCAGCGTACGCAGCTTGGGCAGCGCCACATCCATGAACTTCTGCGCGCCGAACCCGGGATTGACGCTCATCACCAGGATCATCGCGCACCGCTCGAGCAGCCCCTCGACGCCGTCGATGGGCGTGGCCGGATTGATCGCCACGGCCGGGCGCGCGCCCGCCTTCTCGATCTGCGTGAACAGGGCGTGGATGTCGTCGACCACTTCGCGGTGGACGCTGATGTAATCGGCTCCGGCGCCGGCGAAAGCTTCGACGTACTTGTGCGGCTCGGTGATCATCAGGTGCACGTCGAGCGGCAGCTCGGTCGCGCGGTCGATGGCGGCGACGATATCGGGGCCGAGCGTGAGGTTGGGCACGAAGTGCCCGTCCATCACGTCGACGTGGATCCAGTCGGCGCCGGCCATGGTAACGGCCTGCACCTCGTCGGCCAGATGCCCGAAGTCGGCGGAGAGAATCGACGGTGCGATCAGCGGCACGCGCGGCATGGCGGCGTTATACGGACCGGCCGGGAGGCGGGCAACCGCGCCGTCTCCCGCCTGCGCCCGCGGCTCAGGCGCGGTCGGCGCACCGTCTACGCATTCCGCTGCAGTGCCACAGCATAGAAGCCGTCGATGCCGTGCCGGTGCGGGAACGTGCGCAGCGCGCCGTGCGCGTCGCAGAGCGCCGCCACGTGCGCAGGCAGCGCCTGGGGCGGCTGCAGCGTGAAATCGCCGTGCGAACGCAGGAATGCCTCGATGACGGCGTCGTTCTCGCGCCGCGAGATCGTGCAGGTGGAGTACACCATGCGACCGCCCGGGCGCAGCAGGCTGGCGGCGCTCTGCAGGATGCGGTGCTGTCGCATCGCCAGGTCGGCGACGTCGGTGGCGGTTCGCCGCCATCGGATCTCCGGGTGCTGGCGCAGCGTGCCAAGCCCCGAGCACGGCGCGTCCACGAGCACGGCATCGAAGGGCTGTCCGCGATGGTCGTCGGCGAATTCCTCCACCGACTGCGGAACGATCGTGACCGGCGCCGCCGGCGGGGCCTTGGCCAGCGTGGCCTCGATGCGCGCCTTCATGCTCGGCGACTCATCGACGGCGGTCACCGATCCGTGTTCACCGACGCACGAGGCGATGTAGGCGGTCTTGCCGCCGGGGGCGGCGCACGCATCCAGCACTCGCTCTCCCGGCTGCGGCGCCAGCATCTCGACGACCAACTGAGAGGCTTCGCCTTGCGGGATTAGCATGCCCGCAACCGGCCGCGCCTCGCCGGCCACGATGATCGCGCGCGCGCCGAAGCGACCGGGCTCGGCGGTCACATGCGACTCGGCCAGCAGCGCCAGCACCTCGCCGCGCTCTCTCAGCGCACGGTACGCCGTCGGCGCCGGCTCCAGGCTGATCGCCAGGAGCTGCTCGGTCTCGGCCAGGCCGAGCTCGTCCGCCCACATCGTCACGAGCCAGTCCGGCGCCGAGCACTGCACGCCGAGGCGTGCTGCAACCGGGCCCTCCGGCGCCGGCGCCATGCCATCGCGCAGCACGCTGCGCAGCACGGCATTGACCAGGCCCGAGGCGCTGCGCGCGTGGCGGCGCACCAGATCGACGCTGGTGGAGACGGCCGCATAGGGAGGCACGCGGTCGAGAAAAGCGATCTGGAACAGGCCGAGCCGAAGCGCCGCGAGCACCGGCGCGTCGAGCTTCTCGACGGGGCGCCCGGCACGTGCGGCGATGGTGTGGTCGAGCGTGCGCTGGCGCGAGATCGTGCCGTACACCAATCGCGTGGCCAGCGCGCGATCGGCGCCCTGCACGGTGCTGCCGTCGAGCGCGCGCGAAAGCACCTCGTCGGAGCGGGCGCCGCGTCCGACCTCGAGCAGCACTTCCAGTGCCAGAACGCGCGGGTCGCTTGGCGCTGACGCTCTCACGACGGCTCGAGCACCGTCGCGCTGCGGGTCTCGCTGGCGGCGACGCCGGGGAGCAGCACGCGGCCGCCGTGCACGGTGCGATGGCCCCGCTCGTAGTCGAGCGCGCTCATCGCGCGCTTTCCCTCGGGCTGCACCGTGCGCAGCTCGAGCACGCCGCGCCCGCACGCCACCAGCACGCCGCCGTCGCTGTGGCCCAGGACGGTCCCTGGCGCGCCAGACGGTGCAGCACCGCCGGAGCCGGAGGTTCCCAAGCCACTGCCGCCGGAGCCCGCGCCAGCGAGCCCAGTGCCGCCGCCACCGGCCGTACCCGAGTTGGCAGGAGACGTGGAGTCGACGGCGCGCGCGTCCAGCACTTTCAGCCGCGTCTTGCCGTCGAAGGCGAAGGCGCCGGGTCGGGGCGCGAACGCGCGCACCTGACGCGCGACGAAAGCCGCGTCGGCAGCCCAGTCGATGGCCGCTTCCTCCTTGCGAAGCGGCGGTGCGAAGGTCGCGCGCGAGTGGTCCTGCGGCGTGTGCGGCACCGCGCCCGCGGCGTAGCGATCCACGGTCTCCGCCAGCATGTCGGCCGAGAGCTCCGCCATCCGATCGCGCAGCTCGCCCGCGTTCATGTCGGGCGGGATGTCGATCGAGCGCGCGGCGAGGATGTCGCCTTCATCGAGCCCTTCGCTCATCTCCATGATGGTGACGCCGGTGCGCGTCAGGCCTTCGAGAATGGCGCGCTCGATGGGAGCAGCCCCGCGCAGCGCCGGCAGCAGCGACCCGTGCGCGTTGATGCAGCCGAGACGGGGAATGGCCAGCACCTGCGGCGGGAGAATGCGACCGTAGGCGACGGTCACGCCGAGATCCGGCGCCAGCGCGCGAAGCCGGTCGATGAACTGCGGCGAACGCGGCGAGGCCGGGTCGAGCACTTCGACGCCGGCCCGCAGCGCCACTTCCTTGACCGGCGAGGGCACCATCCGCTGGCCGCGGCCGCGCGCCTTGTCGGCGCGCGTGACCACGGCAACGACCTCGTGCGGGCCCTCGAGCAGACGGCGCAGCGAGACCGCCGCGTAATGCGGCGTGCCCATGAAGAGGAGGCGCAGAGGTTTCGTGGCCAGGGCCTTTAGCGGCGGAAGGCGTTGGCGGCGGCGGCCATCAGCTGCTCGTCCTCCTCGACGGAAGGCAGCAGGCGACGCGCGCGCTTGCGGTACAGCTCGCGCTTGAGGCGCGAAATGTGATCGATGAACAGGGTGCCGTCGAGGTGGTCGATCTCGTGCTGGAGGCAGACCGCGTCGAGGTCGCTCGCCTCGATCTCGATCTCCTTGTGATCGATGGTCCAGCCCTTGACCAGGATGTGGCGGGCGCGGCGGACCTCGGCGGTGTAGTTGACGACGCTGAGGCAGCCCTCTTCCCAGGTGACCGAGCCGCTGGAGGCGGCGATGACCGGGTTGAGGATCTTCAGCAGCTTCTTGCCGCGATTGTCGGAGTCGGTGTCGACGACGATGGCGCGCTGGAGCACTCCCACCTGCGGAGCGGCCAGCCCGATACCGTTGTTCACGTACATGGTGTCCACCATGTCGTTGAGCAGCTTGGCCGTGCGGGCGTTGATCTGCCGCACGTCCTGGGACTTCTGCGTCAGGATCCTGCTCGGATAGCGGTGGACTTCCAGAACGGCCATCGCCGGACAGGTAAAGGCAAAACGTGCCGAATCGCAAGAGACAAAACCGCCGGCCCGCGCACGCGGCGGCGCGCGCATGAGCGATTTCCCGCCAAATCGTCGCACCGGCCGCGCATTCTTAAAATTCCTTCAGAGTCGGCGGCGGACGCCCCGCCAGCCGCGCCGCAACGGTGTCTCGTTCTAGAACATGTCGACCGGATCGACGTCCACCAGCACCCGGACCCGCTTCACCCGCGCCTCCGATGCCACGGCCACGCGAGCCCGCGCCAGCGCCTGGCGCACCACCGAGGAGCGGCCGGCGCGTGCGTGGACGTGATAGCGGAAGCGGTCCTTGATGCGTTCGAGCACCGCCGGCGCCGGCCCGCGCAGGACGAAAGAGGGGTCGCCGGCTCCCGCCTCGGCCATCGCGCGCGCAGCCTGCTCCGAAAGCCGCTCGACCACGGGCCGCTCGGGCCCTTCCAGGCGCAGCATTCCCATGCGGCGCACCGGCGGAAAGCCGAGCTCGGCGCGCTCGGCCAGCTCGGCCTGCGCGAACGCGTCGAAATCGCCGGCCAGGGCCAGCGAGATCACCGGCTGATCGGGCCGGTACGTTTGCACGAGCACGCGGCCCTGCTCGCTGCCGCGGCCGGCGCGCCCCGCCACCTGCGCGAGCAGCTGGAACGTGCGCTCGGCGCCGCGGAAATCCGGAACCGACAGCGACAGGTCGGCCTGCACCACACCGACCAGCGTCACGCCAGGGACGTCGTGCCCCTTGGCGATCATCTGTGTGCCGATGAGCACGTCCACTTCGGCGCGCTTCCACGCCAGCAGCGTGGCCGCCAGCAGTCCGCGCTCCTCGGTGGTGTCGCGGTCCAGCCGCGCCACGCGCGCCTTCGGCAGAATCGAGCGCACGGCCGCCTCGAGCTTTTGCGTGCCCAGCCCCTGCGAGAACAGCGAGTCGCGCCCGCAGCCGGTGCAGACCGACGGGATGGCCCGGCGTGCGTCGCAGTGATGGCAGCGCAGCGAGCGGTCGTGCTGGTGCAGCGTCAGCGCCACGCTGCACGCATCGCACTGCAGCGTCTCGCCGCACTCCCAGCACTGGATCGAGCTGGCGTAGCCGCGCCGGTTCAGGAACAGCAGCGTCTGTCCCTTCGCCAGGAAGTTGGCTTTCATCGCCTCGATGAGCTGCTCGGAGAGGCCGCCGCTGGCGGCGATGTCGCGCCCGCGCAGGTCGATCGCTTCCATGCGCGGCGGCGGGCTGGCCGTCACGCGCGTCGGCAGCACGAGGTGGCGGTAGCGGCCCTCGCGCGCGTGGCGCCAGCTCTCCAGCGACGGCGTGGCCGACCCGAGCACGACCGGGCATCCCTCGATGCGTGCACGCATCACCGCGGTATCGCGCGCGTGATAGCGGACGCCGTCGTCCTGCTTGTAGGCGGCGTCGTGCTCCTCGTCGACGACGATCACGCCGAGCGAAGGCAGCGGCGCGAGCACCGCCGAGCGCGCGCCGACGGCGATGCGAGCCTGCCCGCGCGCGATGCGCCGCCACTCGTCCCATCGCTCGCCCGGCGTCAGGTCGCTGTGCAGCACCGCCACCAGATCGCCGAAGCGGCCGCGCAGGCGCGCGACCACCTGATGCGTCAGCGAAATCTCCGGCACCAGCACCAGGGCGCCGCTGCCGCGCTGGAGCACCGACTCGATCGTGCGCAGGTAGATCTCGGTCTTGCCGCTGGCAGTCACGCCCTGCAGCAGGAACGTCGAGAAGGATCCGAGCCCGGCCTCGATGGCTTCGACCGCGTGCGCCTGCGCCTGCGTCAGCTCGGGCGCTTCGTAGTGCTCGCTGATCGCGGCAGGCGCTCGGAACATCTCGCTCCTGGACAGGCGCACCAGGCCCGCCTCCGCCAGCGCCGGCAGCGACGCGCCGGCGGACGGAAACAGCTCGGCCAGCTCGCTGACGGTCGCGCTTCGATGCGGCAGCGTCAGCAGATGCTCGAACAGCGCGCGGCGCTTGGGCGCACGCGTGAACAGTGCCGCTTCGGTGGCTTCGTCGGCCATGCGCTCGACGGTCACCAGCGTCTCGTAGCGCGTCTTCGCCCGCGGCGAGCCCAGCACGTCCTCGATGCCGACGACGCCGCGCTCGGCCAGCGTCGCCAGCAGGCGGTCGATGGTGCGGCGGCCCAGGCCGTGCGCCAGATGCGCAGGCTCCAGCGGCTTTCCCGCACGCTCCAGGATCTGCACGACGCGCCGCTCGATGTCGCTTTGTGCGGCGGAGCCGTCGCGCAGCGCCACGACCTTCTTGGAGGTCGCGGTCAGGCTGCGGCCGACGGCGAGCGAGAGCGTGTCGCCGAGCGAGGCCAGGTAGTAGTCGGCCATCCACTCGAGCAGCTGCAGGAGCTTTTCCGTGACGATGGGGCAATCGTCGAGGAGCGACAGGATGCTGCGGCACGAAACGCCTTCGGGCGCCTGCTCGCCGGTGCCGATGACGAGCGCAGTCACGCGGCGCGGGCCCAGCGGCACCATCACGCGCACGCCGGGCCGCACCGCGTCCGACAGTCCCTCGGGCACTGCGTAGGTCAGGCGGGCCAGCGCGGCGACGGCCGGAAGCGGCGTGACGTGAACGAAAGCGGGCACGATGGCCGATCCATTACATCACCGTCGTTGCCGGGAAAGCCGCGCGCGCTGCACTGTGCCGACATGCTTTTGGCACACCGTCCTCATCGCGCGACCTTCTGGTATCTCGCACCCGATCGCCTCGTCGCCGCCGTGCTGGCGCGAACGAGCGAGGAGCCGCTGCTGGAGGCGTGCGCGGCATCGTACGCGCATGGCAATGGGCAGTGTCTGTTCGCGCCGGGTGTCGTCGAGCTGTCGTGGGTGCTGGGCGCCGAGCGCATCCCGCACGTGGCCGCGCTGTCGGCATCGTTGTGCAGCTTGCGCGAGGACGACGCGCCGGCCGAGGCGGAGACCGCCTCGGTACGCGTGTCGGGCGACGGCGAGCTGCGCGTGCACGCACGCGCACAAGCCGTGCACCAGGCGCAGGCGTTGTTCCGTCGCGCGCGTCTGCATCTGATGGCTCTGGATTGCGAGCCGTGCGCCCTGCGCACGCTCGCCGACGTGCTCGGCACCGGCGACGACAGGAACGATGGTGGGCGGCGGGTGCTGGCGGGTGCCGCGGCGACCGCCGCGCCGGCGATCACGGGCGTCGCGGCGGCAGCGCGGCGTCATCAGCCGCTTGCCGCAGTCAGCATTCGCCCCGACGCCGAAAAAGCCGCGCATGCGCTGGGCGAGGATCTTGCGGTGCCCGTCGGACTGGCGCTGGCGTGGTTCGGAGCCGACCGTGCGCTCTGACCTGCTGGCGCCGGCGCGCACTCATGCTCGCCGCCGGCGCGCTTCGGCGGCAGCCGTCGCGCTCGCGCTGGTCGCGGCGGCCGCCGCTGCCGCCTGGCGCATCGACCTGCCGCGTCAGCACGCCGAGCGGCTCTACGACGATCCGGCGCCCGCAGCCCCTGCCTTGCTCGCCGACAAGAGGCCGCCCGCAGCGCCGGTGATCGTCGACGCCGTCGCGGCGCCGCCGCGCCCGGCAGCGTCCGTGCAGACGCGCCCGCTGTCGGCGTGGCTGGGCGACATCGCGCGCGATGCCAAGCGCGAGCTCGTGATCAGCCCCGCGATCCAAGGCGACCTGACGGCCAGCGCAGGCGCGGAACGGCTCGACTGGCGCGAACGCATCGACGCGTACTCGCGCGTTTTCGGCTTCGAGTTCGCCGTCGGGGATGGGCTCATCGAGGTGCGGCCGCCGCCCTCTCGCCCATCGGGTGCGTCGCGAGACGTGCCCAAAGCATCCGCCGCGGACGACCGGCAGCGCGAAGCGGCCATCGGCGCTGCGAACGCAGGGCCGCGAGCGCATGAGGCTGACGATGCGGGCACCGGCGCCGGAGCGGTCGATGGCGCCGGCGAACGCGGCGCGGGCGGCTCGCGAGAAGGCCGCTCGTCGGCAACGCCTGCCGGCAACGCGGGAAAACCGGCTGCTCCGCCTTCGGAGACGCGCGTTGCTTCGCTGTCGTACGCTCCCGCGAAGGAGCTCGCCTCGGTCGTGGACAAGGCCGCGCAGGCGCTCGGTGTCGCGGCCGCCGCCGACATCGCGTCCAATGCCCTCGTGCTGTCGGGCCCGCGCGACGGCCTCGAGAAGGCCGCAGCCCTCGTCGCTCAGCTCGACCGCCCGCGCCGGCGCGTTCTGCTGGAAGCCAAGATCGTCGAAATCGCGCACTCGGCGCGCCGCGACCTCGGCATCGAGTGGAAGCTGACGGGCGACATCGGCGGCGACGTGCGCCTGCCCGCCCCGGTCAGCGACGCAGGCAGCGCCGCGCTGCTCATCGCCACCAACGGCGCCTCCGCGCTCGATGCGCGCATCTCGGCGATGGAGGCCGACGGCCGCTTGCGCGTCGTCTCGCGCCCCAGCGTCGTCATGCTCGAAGGCAGCCCCGCCACCATCGAGAGCGTCCGCATCCTGCGCATCCGGTTGCCCAGTCGCGGCGCCGTCGTCGGCGACGAGGTCGTCGACGTCGGCAACGGCGGCGACCGGGCGACGCAGGACATTCCGGTGGGCGTGCGCCTCGAAGTCACGCCGGGCATTCGTGCGGGCCGCAAGGTGCTGCTGCGCATCGCGGCCAAGTCGAGCAGTCTGGGTGCACCGCTACCGCCCGACGACATTCCCGAGGAGCTCAGCCGCATGGTGGAGGCCGAGGTGATGGTCGCCGATGGCGAGACCGCCGTGCTCGGAGGACTGCTGCGCGAAGGCAGCTCGAGGACGGGCGCCGGAGTTCCGCTCCTGCGCGACGTGCCGGTGCTCGGCCACGTCTTCGACCGCCGTTCCAGGCACAAGGAATCCGAAGAGCTGCTCGTGCTGGTCACGCCGCGAGTGCTCGACTGAGAAGCGCCCTGGCCAATCTCCGTCTTGCGGCACCGGCACACTCTACACTGCCGGCATGAAGAGCCCGACCGTGCGCCGACGAGATGATCGCGGACCTTCGAGCCGAGGCAGACGCGCGCTCCATCGCCGTATCCGACGTCGTGCGGGAACCGCTCGCGGGCGTGCGGCCGGCAGCGCCGCCGTGGGGACGTTCGCGATGATCGCCGATTTCGCAAGGCCACTCCCACACGCACGCCGCGAGGCGCCCCTGTCCCCCGTCGGTTCCTGTGGTAGGGTAGCCGGCGGTCCGGCGGGCTCATGCGTCACATCGTGCTGACAGGTTTCATGGCGACGGGAAAGACGGCGGTCGGGCGGCGGCTGGCCAAGCGGCTGGGCTTCGATTTTCTCGACACCGACCAGATCATCGAGGATCGCGAGAAGCTGCCGGTCTCCGAGATCTTCGCCAGGCGCGGAGAGAGCGAGTTCCGGCGCCTCGAGCGCGACGTCGTCGCTTCGCTGGCGCCGCAGAAGCCGACGGTGATCGCCACCGGCGGCGGCACGTTCGTCGACGAGGCCAACCGCGCGGCGCTGCGGCGGCTCGGGCCGGTCATTTGTCTGATCACGTCGCTCGAGACCACGCTCGAGCGCGTCGGTCGAAACGACAAGCGTCCTCTGGCGGCCGGCGAAGGCGCGGCCGAGCGTCTGGCGCGGCTGCTCGAAGCGCGCCGGCCCTTCTATCGCATGGCCGACGTGCTGGTGGAGACCGACGGCCTCAGCGTTGAGCAGGCCGTCGCGCGCGTGGCCACGGCCATCGCCCCGCGCCTTCGCGGCGAGACCGCGCGGCGCGCGGCCAGCCTGGCCGGCGGCCTCGACGAGCACGCCACCGCGCGCGCACAGCGCGAGGAGAAGCCGTGAACGTCGTGGATGCAGCCGCGGCGCTGCCGCCGCTCGCGCGCCGCGCAGCGCCGGCGCGTCGGGAGGAAAAATGACCACGGTTCGCGTCGATCTCGGCCCGCGCTCCTACGACTGCCACATCGAGCCCGGCCTGCTGCAAGGTGCCGGCGCGGCGATCGCGGCGCTGAAGCCGTCGCGTGTTCTGGTCGTCACCAACACCACCGTCGCACCGTTGTACGGCGACGCGCTCACCTCCTCGATCGCCGCGGCCGACGCGCGCATTCCCGTCTCCACCATCGAGCTTCCCGACGGCGAGCGTTACAAGACCACTGCAACGGTCGAGAGCATCTACGATGCGGCGCTCGACCTGCCGATCGATCGCAGGTCGGTGCTGGTCGCGCTCGGCGGCGGCGTGGTCGGCGATCTGACCGGCTTTGCCGCGGCAACGCTGCTGCGCGGCGTCCGCTTCGTCATGATCCCGACGACGCTGCTGTCGCAGGTCGACTCCAGCGTCGGCGGCAAGACCGGCGTGGATCGGCCGCACGGCAAGAACCTGGTGGGCGCGTTTCATCAGCCGAGTCTGGTGCTGATCGATCCGGCCACGCTGGCGTCGCTGCCGCGGCGCGAGTACCTGGCCGGCCTGGCCGAAGTCGTCAAGTACGGCATCATCCTGGACGCCGCGATGTTCGAGGACATGGAAAGGAGCGTCGAAGCGATCCTCGCGCGCGACGCGACGGTGATGACGCCGCTGATCGCGCGCTGCGTGCGCATCAAGGCCGACGTCGTCGAGAGCGACGAGCTGGAGACCACCGGCGCGCGCCGCATCCTCAACTTCGGCCACACGGTCGCGCACGCGCTCGAGCAGGTCACCGGCTACGACCAGTATCTTCACGGCGAGGCGGTGGCGGTGGGCATGGTCGTGGCGGCGCGCCTGTCGGCGCGGCGCGGGATCTGCAGCCCGGCCGCGGCCGAACGCATCGAGCGGCTGCTGACCAGGCTCGGCATGGACACCGAGGTGCCGGCCAACCTTGACCCGTCCGCGCTCATGCGGGCGATCGCGCTCGACAAGAAGGCCGATGGAGCGCGCGTGGCGTACATCGTCTGCGAGGACATCGGGCGCTGCCGCGCCGAGACGCTCGAGGTGACT
The DNA here is from genome assembly GCA_035626395.1 of Candidatus Limnocylindrales bacterium. Lineage (NCBI taxonomy): Bacteria > Bacillati > Chloroflexota > Candidatus Limnocylindria > Candidatus Limnocylindrales > Candidatus Limnocylindrales bacterium. Next base: position 360,015 of record DASPNR010000007.1, read on the forward strand.
GAAATCGCCGCGGCGATATAAGGGACGCTTCATGCCCGCCAACAAGCCCATCCTGGTGGTCCACGGACCCAACCTGAACATGCTCGGGTCGCGCGAGCCGCAGGTGTACGGCACCACCACGCTGGCGCAGATCGACGCGTCGCTGGCGGCGCTGGCCAAGGAGCTGGGCTGGACGGTCGAGAGCTTCCAGTCCAACGGCGAGGGCGATCTGGTCACGCGCATCCAGCAGGCGGCCGGCACGCATGCGGGCATTCTGATCAACCCGGGCGCCTACACGCACACCAGCGTGGCCATTCGCGACGCGGTCCTCGCCTGTGGCCTGCCGACGGTGGAGTGCCACCTGTCCAACATCCACAAGCGCGAGGAGTTCCGGCATCGCTCGCTCATCGCGGACGTCGCGGTCGGGCAGGTGATGGGCTTCGGCGCCGACAGCTATCTGCTCGGCTTGCGCGCGCTCGTCGCCACGCTCGAGAAGTCTTGAGCCTGCCAGGGTCGACGCAGGCGCTGCGCGAGGCGCTCTCCAGCGAGCTCGCGCAATTCCCGGATCTGTTCTGGCGACTCCAGGGCCTGAAGGCCTCGGCCCCTGCCTACGTGCTGGCGCGCCTTCTCGATCCGGCCGGCGGCGCACGAGGTGACCTGCGCCCGGAGCTGGAGCGGCCTGCGCTTGTGGTCACCGCCAGCGACAAGGCCGCCGAGGAGCTTGCGGCCGAGCTGCAGGCGTTCTTCGGGGAGGCCTACGACGACAGCTTCCTTGCGCGTCGCGTGCATCTGTTCCCGTCGCGCGAGGCGCCGCCGCTGGAGATGGTTTCCCCCACTTCGGACGTGGAGGCCGCGCGCACGGCGGCGCTGTATGCGCTAGCGCACGCCAAGGCGCCCATCGTCGTCGCCTGCGTGGATGCGGTGGCGCAGTGGACGATGGCGCCGCAGGCGCTGGCGGACGCGTCGCTGTACTTCGTCACCGGCGAGGAAGTGCTGCTCGAGGATCTCGTCGCGCAGCTGCAGACGGCAGGCTACCGCAGCCTCGCCACGGTGGACGAGCCGGGCGAGCTGGCGGTGCGCGGCGGCATCGTCGACGTGTGGCCGCCCGGGTTCCAGTATCCGCTGCGCGTCGAAGTCGAATTCGACCGGATCGCCTCGATCCGTCTGTTCGATCCGGCCGATCAGCGCTCGTTCCAGCCCACCGAGGAGCTGGTGGTGCTGCCTTCGCTTCCGGTGCCCCTGGAGCGCATGGCCGGCGCCGAGGTGCGGCGCGCCGTGGCCGATCGCTGCGAGGAGCTGCTGCTGCCCTCGACGGAGCGGCGCCGCCTCGATGAATACCTCGCCTCGGCCGTCCACTTTCCCGGCGTCGAGCTGCTGGCGCCGTACGCGATGGGCGCTCGCCATACGGTCGCGGATTTCCTGCGGCCCGGCGCGCTGATGGTCGCCGTCGATCCTCCCGCCATCGAGGAAGCCGTCGATGCATTGGAGAAGTCGCTGCACGAAGCCGCCGCGGCCGCGCGCGCCGCCGGCAGCTTCTTTCCCGACCCGCAGCGCCTCTACATGAGCCGCTCGGAAGTGCGCGAGCTGGTCGCGCGCCGCCCGCACATCGAGCTCGACTACGCCGAGGTCGTCGAGTCGGCCGGCGAGCCCGGCCACCGAGCCTGGCGAGTCGAGGTCCGCACCAACACGCAGATCGCCGCCGCTCGCGCGCGCGTGAAAGCTCGGCGTGGCGAGAGCGGCTTCGCGCCGGTGGTCGAGGTGCTGAGCGCGGCGCGCGCCGAGGGCCTGCGCGTCGTCATGATGTGCAGCGGCCAGACCCAGCTCGGGCGCATCGAGCACCTGCTGTCGCTGTCGGATGTCGAGAAGGTGCTGCGCGCCGAGACGTTCGCCATTGCGCAGGCGCGCGACCCCAAGCACATCTGGCTCGTCGAGGGTCATCTGCGCGAAGGCTTCACTCTTGCGGCCGACCATCTGCTGGTGGTCAGCGACGAGGAGCTGTTCGGCGAGCGCCGCTCGCGCCCGCGCCGCCGCCGCGCCAGCCGCTCGCGCATGCTCAGCGCCCTGGCCGAGCTGGAGCCGAACGACTTCATCGTGCACGTCGACCACGGCGTCGGCCGCTACCATGGCCTGCGCCACATGAAGGCCGCCGGCATGGAAGGCGACTTCCTGCACATCGAGTACGCTGGCGGCGACCGCTACTACCTGCCGGTCGACCGCATCAACCTCGTCGAGAAGTACACCGGCGCCTCGGGCGCCGAGCCGGCCCTCGACAAGATCGGCGGCACCGCCTGGGAGCGGGCCAAGCGCAAGGCGCGCGACTCGATCCTGGAGATGGCGCGCGAGCTGCTCGAGCTGGAAGCCTTCCGGCAGGTGCACACGCGCCAGGGCTGGGCCGAGCCCGGCGGCGACTTCGAGGAGTTCGAGGCACGCTTCCCGTTCGAGGAGACCGAGGGACAGCTCTCGGCCATCCGCGACATCCTCGGCGATCTGGAGCGCGAGCGGCCGATGGACCGGGTCGTCTGCGGCGACGTGGGCTACGGCAAGACCGAGGTTGCCATCCGCGCGGCATATTTGGCGGCGATGGCGGGAAAGCAGGTTGGCGTGCTGGTGCCGACCACGGTGCTGGCGCGGCAGCACTACGACACGCTCAAGACGCGCTTCGACGGCTACCCCGTCAACGTCGCCATGCTCTCGCGCTTCCATTCGAAGAACGAGAACCAGGCGATCGTGCGCGGTCTGGCCGACGGCACGGTCGACATCGTGGTCGGTACGCACCGGCTGCTGCAGCGCGACATCAAGTTCGCGCGCCTGGGCCTGCTGGTGATCGACGAGGAGCATCGGTTCGGCGTCAAGGCCAAGGAGCACATCAAGGCCATGCGGCGCGAGGTGGACGTGCTGACGCTGACGGCCACGCCCATCCCGCGCACGCTGCAGCTGGCGCTGTCAGGCGTGCGCGACCTGTCGGTGATCGAAACGCCGCCGGTGGACCGCCTGGCCATCCGAACCTACGTCGCGCGCTACGACGAGGGCCTGATCCAGCAGTCGATCCAGCGCGAGCTGGCGCGCGGCGGCCAGGTCTTCTTCGTGCACAACCGCGTCTCGTCCATCGAGATGGTGGCGCGGCGCATCGGCGAGCTGGTGCCGGGGGCGCGCGTGGCGGTGGCGCACGGCCAGATGGACGAAAGCGAGCTGGAGAAGGTGATGGTCGAGTTCCTCGAGCACAAGAGCGACGTGCTCGTGTGCACCTCCATCATCGAGTCGGGCCTGGACATCCCCAACGCCAACACGATCCTCGTCAACCGCGCCGACACCTTCGGCCTGGCCCAGCTCTACCAGATCCGCGGCCGCGTCGGGCGCAGCCATCGCCGCGCCTACGCCTATCTGCTGGTGCCGAGCGAGCGCATCACGGAAGACGCGCGCAAGCGCCTGGCCGTGCTGCAGGACCTGGACGACCTCGGTGCTGGATTTCGCTTGGCGGCGCACGACCTGGAGATCCGCGGCGCGGGCAACCTGCTCGGCAAGGAGCAATCGGGGCACATCCGTGCCGTCGGCTTCGACATGTTCCTGCGCATGATGGAGGAGGCCACCGCCGAAGTGCGCGGGCAGCCGGCGGTGGCGAGCCTGGAGCCCGAGATCGAGCTGGGGGCCGAGGCTTTCCTGCCCGACTGGTACGCGGAGGACATCGGCGAGCGGCTGATCCTGTACAAGCGTCTGGCCGGCGCCGAGAGCGCCGAGGCCGTGGCTGCGCTGCGCGACGAGCTCGAGGACCGCTTCGGCACGCTGCCGCGCGAGGCCGTCAACTTCGTGCGCATCATGGCGTTGCGGCCGGCTCTGCGTCGCCTTCGGGTTGTGTCGCTCAAGGCCAGCGATAACGTTGTCGCCTTGCGCTTCGACGAGAGCTCGCCGGTTTCGCGCGAGCTGCTGCTGAAGCTGGCCCACGCACAGCCGGTGCGCTACCGACTGCGGCCCGAAGGCCTGACGATGAATGCCGTCGCCGAGGACTGGGACGGCCTCGTCGAAGAGATTGAACGCCTGCTGGCCCGCCTGGAGGCCGGCGGCGAAGGAGGAGCTTTGGATGGCAAACGCGAGCCCACTGGCGCGCAAACCTTCCGCCGCGCGCGCCGCTGACACCGACGGCGGCGTTCGTGCCGGCGCGGCCCGACGCGCGGGCGGTCGCCGCTTGCCCGAGCATCTGCGCTCCGCGCAGTGGTGGCTGGCGCCGTTTCTGTCGCTGACGGTGGCGGCGTGCTCGATGTGGCCGCTCGGCAAGGACGAGCAGCCGGCCTCGTCGGCGCCGGCGCTGGCAGGCCCCGCGGCGCCTTCGGAGAAACCGCCGGCCAACGCGGTCAACAGCGTGGTGGCGGTGGTCGACGGCGAGCCCATCACGGTCGGCGACCTGCGCGCCTATCGCAGGACCGGAGGGCCGTTCCTGCCCGAGGAGCTGCGCCACGATAACCGCGCGCTGCTCCAGTCGATGATCGAGCGGCGTCTGCTCAAGGCCGAGTTCGAGAAGAACGGCGTACGCGTCGATGACGCGACCGTCGAGCGCTACATTGAAGGGATCCTGCGCGAGAGCGGGCAGAGCCGCGCCGAGATCGAGGTGGCCCTGTCGCGCGTGGGCCTGAGCTGGAAGGACTATTTCGAACGCATGCGCGAGGAAGTGCAGCGCGTGGCGCTGGTCAATCTTCTGATCCGGTCGCGCGTCAACGTGCCCGATGAGGAAGTGGAGGAGGCCTGGGAGAACGATCCGGCCTTCAAGCAGAACGAGAAGCTGGTCGTGGCCGACATCTTCCTGCCGCTTCCCGCCGATGAAGCCGCTGCGGCGGCGGTGCGCGCGCAGGCCGCCGAGGTGGCCAGGCAGGCCAGGAGCGATTTCGAGGAAGCTGCCAGGAAGCATTCGAAGGGCCCGGGCGCTGCCGAAGGCGGCACGCTCGGCGAGTTCGAGCGCGGCACCATGGCCGACTACTTCGAGAAGGCGCTGACGGGCCTGGACGAAGGCGACGTCTCGGCGCCGATCGAAGGCGGCGGCGGCATCCACATCGTCAAGCTCATCGACGTCAAGAAGAGCGGGCGTCGCCCGCTGGCCGAGGTCAAGGAAGAGATCCGCGAGAAGCTCTACGAGCGCCGTCTGCAGGAGCGATACGAGAAGTGGGCCAGCGAGGATCTGCGCCGCGAGCATCGCGTCGAGATTCTCATGACCGACCTGTCGGGGATCGCCGGCTAGTGAAGCCCCAGATCGCCGTCAGCCTCGGCGATCCGGCCGGCATCGGTCCCGAGATCGTCGTCGAAGCGGCCTCGCGCGCGGCGGTGCGGCGAGCTTGCCGCCTGGTCGTCTACGGCGACGAGGGCGTGATGGCGGCCGCGCGCAGGATCCGGCGCATCGGTGCGGGCGCGGCCACGGCGATCGAGCGCATCGTGCCGGTGACGTCGCTCCCCGTCGATGCCGCGCTGCCCAGGCCGGGCAAGCGCTGCGGCGAGGCGGCGTTCCGTTTTCTGGACGCCGCCGCCCGCGCCACCGCCGCCGGCGAGCACGCGGCGCTGGCCACGGCGCCGCTCAGCAAGCTGTGGCTCAACCGCGCGGGCCATCCCTACGACGGACACACCGAATACCTGTCGGAGCTGGCGGGCACGCCGGCGACGATGATGCTGGCCGGGCCGAGGCTGCGCGTCGTGCTCGTGACCACGCACGTCGCCATCGCTCGCGTCCCGCAGATCCTGGACGTCGCCCGCATCGTCAAGGCCGGCCGCGTCGCCGACGAGCATCTGCGGGCGTTTCACGGTCTGAAGAAGCCGCGGCTTGCGGTGGCGGCGCTCAATCCGCACGCCGGCGAAGGCGGCCTGTTCGGCGACGAGGAAGCGCGCGTCATCGCGCCCGCCGTGGCGCGTCTGCGTCGCGCCGGAATCGATGCCAGCGGCCCGTTTCCCGCCGACACGTTATTTGCGGCAGTGGTAGCCGGTGACTACGATGCCGTGCTTTGCATGTATCACGACCAGGCATTGATCCCGCTCAAGCTGGTCGACTTCCGGCACGCCGTGAACATCTCGATGGGACTTCCATTCCTGCGCACGTCGCCTGATCACGGCACCGCCTACGACCTTGCCGGCAGCGGCCGCGCAAGCGCCGACAGCATGGAGGCCGCCATCCTGCTCGCGGCCGCCATGGCCGAACGCTCGGCCGCGACGCGCGCGCCCGCACGATCGGTCGCCGCGCGCGCACCAGGAACGATCAAGCGAGGAGCCGCGCGCCGGTGAAGCTGAATCCGCAGATCTATCGCGAGTACGACATCCGCGGCGTGGCCGGCACCGACTACGACGAGGAGTTCGCCTTCGCGCTCGGGCGAGCCTACGGCAGCAAGCTCCTCGACCAGGGCATCTCGCGCGCTGCCGTCGGGCGCGACTGCCGCGTCACCAGCCCGGCCTTCCACGCCGCAATGAAGAACGCGCTTCGCGCCACCGGCATCGACGTCGTGGACGTGGGCCTGTGTCCGACGCCGCTGCTCTACTTCGCGGTCCACCACCTGGATCTGGAAGCCGGCATCCAGATCACCGGCAGCCACAACCCGCCCGATCACAACGGCTTCAAGATCGTCATCGGCAAGACGACGATCCACGGCGGCGACATCAAGGATCTCGCGCGCCGCATCGAGGAAGGACAGTTCCGCGAAGGCGCAGGAAGCGAGGAGAGCTACCCGATCGTCGCGGCCTATCAGGGCTTCCTGTCCGAGCACTTCGGACGCTGCGGCCAGGGCGTCAAGGTGGTGGTGGATTCGGGCAACGGCACTGCGGGCCCGGTCGCGCCCGGGGTCTATCGCGGCATGGGCTGCGAGGTCATCGACCTGTACAGCGAGCCCGACGGGCGCTTCCCCAACCACCATGCCGATCCGACGGTCGAGGAGAATGTCGGCGAGCTGATCGCCAAGGTGCGCGAGACCGGCGCCGACCTCGGCATCGCCTTCGACGGCGACGCCGACCGCATCGGCGTCGTGGACGAAACGGGCCGCATCATCTGGGGAGACGAGATGCTGGTGGTGTTCGCGCGCGACATCCTTGCGCGCAGGCCTGGCGCCACGGTGGTCTCGGAAGTGAAGTGCTCGCAGCGCCTCTACGACGACATCGAGGCCAACGGCGGCGTGGGCATCATGTGGAAGGCCGGGCACTCGCTGCTCAAGGCCAAGATGCGCGAGACCGGGGCCGTGCTCGGCGGCGAGATGAGCGGGCATCTCTTCTTCGCCGACCGTTACTTCGGCTTCGACGACGCGATCTACGCCGGTGCGCGCATGATCGAGATCCTGGCACGCGGCGGCAAGCGTCTGGCCGAGATCCTCTCCGACCTTCCGCACGCGGTCTACACGCCCGAGATCCGCGTGGACTGCCCCGACGACGTCAAGTTCAAGGTGGCCGCCGCTGCGCAGGCGCGCTTCCGCGAGATGGGCTATCCCATCGTCGACGTCGACGGGGTGCGCGTGAAGTTCGAAAAAGGCTGGGGCCTGGTGCGCGCGTCCAACACGCAGCCGATCCTGGTGCTGCGCTTCGAAGCCGCCGACGAAGAGAGCCTGCGCCAGTACGAGGCGCTGGTACGAACCGAGCTGCGGAGATTGGGCTCAGGTCTCGAAGCTGCGGGTTTCTGCCCACCGGGGTAAGCACCGCCGCTTCAAGACGTGACCCGTTCGATATGGATTCCATCGTCATTCGCGGCGCGCGCCAGCACAACCTCAAGAACCTGGATCTCGACATTCCGCGCGACCGCTTCGTCGTGGTGACCGGACTGTCGGGGTCGGGAAAGTCTTCGCTGGCGTTCGACACCATCTACGCCGAGGGCCAGCGCCGGTACGTCGAGTCGCTGTCGGCCTACGCGCGCCAGTTCCTCGAGCAGATGGAGAAGCCCGACGTCGACTCGATCGAAGGCCTCTCGCCGGCCATATCCATCGAGCAGAAGACGACGACCAAGAGCCCGCGCTCCACGGTCGGCACGATGACCGAAGTCTACGATTATCTGCGGCTGCTCTACGCCACCATCGGCCGGCCGCACTGCTACCAGTGCAATCGCGAGATCTCCTCGCAGAGCGTCGGCCAGATCGCCGCGCGCATCCTGGAGCTGCCGGCGCGCAGCAAGGTCGAGATCCTGGCGCCCATCGTCCGAGGCCGCAAGGGCGAGTACAAGAAGGAGCTGCAGGATCTCAAGAAGCAGGGTTTTCTGCGCGTGCGCGTCGACGGCGTCATGCACGACCTGTCGGAAGACATCAAGATGTCGCGCACCCAGCACCACACGGTCGAAGTCGTCGTCGACCGCCTGGTGCTGCGTCCCGGGGTCGACAAGCGCCTGACCGACTCCATCGGCGTCGGCCTGCGGCTTGCCGAGCAGAGCATCGTCGCGCACTGGACCGGCCCTGATGGCGAGGAAGGCGACGAGAACTTCAGCCAGCGCTTCGCGTGCGCGATCTGCGGCATCTCGTTCGCCGAGATCAGCCCGCGCCTGTTCTCGTTCAACAGCCCGCACGGCTCGTGTCCGGACTGCAACGGCCTCGGTCGCACGGCCTCGTTCGATCCTGAGCGTCTGGTCGTCAAGCCTTCGCAGCCGATCGAGGAAGGCGCGCTGGCGGGCTGGAACCGCCGCGTCGCCGACAAATACTCATGGGCAACGCGAGCGATTGCCAAGCAGCATGGCTGCGCCAGGGACACGGCCTGGCAGGATCTGCCGGAGCAGGCGCAGCAGCAGATACTGTTCGGCACCGGCGACAAGCGCCTGGCCGTCGGCCGCGGCACCATGCGTGCGTTCGCCGGCGTCGTGCCGGTGCTGACCAAACGCTACCGCGAGTCGGACTCGGAGTGGGTGCGCTCGGAGCTCGAGCCGTACATGTCGGAGAAGCCGTGCGAGGGCTGCGGCGGCATGCGCCTGCGCCGCGAGGCACGCTCGGTGCGCATCGGCGGCAAGGCCATTCACGAGCTGTCGGCGATGCCGCTCGATGAAGCTGCGGCGTTTCTCGATCACCTCTCGCTCTCCAAGCGCGAGGCCGAGGTCTCCAAGCTCGTGCTGCGCGAAATCACCGAGCGGTTGCACTTCCTGCTCGGCGTCGGCCTGTCCTACCTCACGCTGGACCGTCCCACCGGCACGCTGTCGGGCGGCGAGAGCCAGCGCATCCGGCTGGCCACGCAGATCGGCGCCGGCCTGACCGGTGTCCTGTACGTGCTGGACGAGCCGAGCATCGGCCTGCATCAGCGCGACAACGCGCGCCTGCTGGCGAGCCTTCGCGCGCTCACCGATCGCGGCAACACGGTTCTCGTGGTTGAGCACGACGCGGACACGATGCTGGCAGCCGACCACCTGATCGATCTCGGCCCCGGCGCCGCCAAGCACGGCGGCCGCGTGGTGGCGCAAGGCTCGTGCAAGCAGGTGATGGCCAACGCCGAGTCGCTCACCGGACGCTTCCTGTGCGGCGCCGAGCGCATCGAGGTGCCTTCGCTGCGGCGCGCCGGATCCGGCGAAAGCATCCGCGTGCGCGGCGCCCGCCATCACAACCTGCGCGGCATCGAGGCCCGGTTCCCGCTCGGCTGCATCACGTGCGTGACCGGAGTTTCCGGATCGGGCAAGAGTTCGCTCGTCATCGACACGCTTTATGCCGCTCTCGCCAACCGTCTGCACGGAGCGTCGCACGAGGTGGGCGCGCACGACGCGATCGAAGGCATCGAGAACATCGACAAGGTCATCGACATCGACCAGACGCCGATCGGCCGCACGCCGCGCTCCAACGCCGCCACCTACACCGGCCTCTTCACCGACATCCGCGACCTTTTCGCGATGCTCCCCGAAGCGCGCATGCGCGGCTACACACCGGGCCGCTTCTCCTTCAATGTCGAAGGCGGGCGCTGCGAGGCCTGCTGCGGCGACGGGATGATCCGAGTCGAGATGCATTTCCTTCCGGACGTCTACGTCCTGTGCGAGGTCTGCCAGGGACGCCGCTACAACCGAGAGACGCTCGAGGTCCGCTTCAAGGGCAAGAGCATCGCCGACGTGCTCGACCTTACGGTGGCCGAGGCGCTCGATTTCCTTTCGTCGATCCCCACGGCCAGGCGAAAGCTCGAGACGCTGGCGGCCGTCGGCCTCGACTACATCCATCTCGGCCAGGCGGCCACCACGCTGTCGGGCGGAGAGGCGCAGCGGATCAAGCTGTCGAAGGAACTGGCGAAGCGGGCCACCGGCCGCACGCTCTATATCCTGGACGAGCCCACCACCGGCCTGCACTTCGCCGACGTGCGGCGACTGATGGAGGTGCTCGGCATGCTGGCCGACTCCGGCAACACCATCATCGTGATCGAGCACCAGCTGGACGTCATCAAGACGGCCGATTGGGTCATCGATCTGGGGCCCGAAGGCGGCAGCGGCGGGGGCGAGATCGTGGTGGAGGGAACGCCCGAGGAGGTCGCCGCATGCGAGGTCTCCCACACCGGGCGCTTCCTGCGCGACGCGCTGCCGTCGCTGGCGGCGTGATCGTTCTGCCTGCGAACGCGGCGGTGCTGGCCGCGTAGGCTCACTGTGCGAAGAAGCGGTGCTGGCCGCGTAGGCTCACTGTGCGGTGCGAAGAAGCGGTGCTGGCGGCGTAGACGATCCGGCCGCGGAGGCGGCTGCGATCGGGCGCCGATTACTCGGCGGGCGACGGCGGCTGCCCGTCCTTGACCGGCTGCCATCCCTCGGGCGCCGCAACCCACGACTGGCCGCTATGGACGTCGAGGCGCACGGCGCCCCAATCGTCACGCAAAGGAACGATCACGACGCGGTACTCCGAGCGCGGCAGCTCGGAAGAATCGGGAATCTCGACCCAGTACCCGCTCTGCAGCTTGGAGGCCTTGCCGGTGTGACGGTGATAGCGGATCGCGTTCCACCCCATGTCCGACGACTGCACCGCGACGACGTCGTAGGCGCCGCCGGGCGTCAGTGACATGGGCGCGGCAGCGGGCGCCGCCGCCGCAGGGGCCGGCGGCTGCTCGGCGCGCGAGGCGCCGACGGTCGAAAGGGCCACGAGGATCGAAAAGACGAGGGCGGCGGAAATGCTGTGCATCCCTGCGCCTACCACGCAACCTCGTCCCAGACCACCACGGCGCGCCGCTGCGGTGGCACGCCGCCGCAGGCACGCCGACGCAGGCGCGCCGGCTGGTCGTTTCCCTGGGCGTTCGGCGCACGCCCAGGCGAGGCACGGCCATTGCGCCGGGTCCGGTGTGGGTTAAGGTACTTCGTGGCCGCACCTCGCATCTACCTCGACCATCACTCGACCACGCCGCTCGACCCGCGCGTGCTCGAGGCGATGATGCCCTACCTGACCGACCGTTTCGGCAACGCCGCCAGCCGCACGCACGCGTTCGGCTGGGAGGCCGAGGAGGGCGTCGAGAAGGCGCGCAAGCAGGTCGCCGCCGCCGTCGGCGCCGAGCCGCGCGAAATCGTCTGGACCAGCGGCGCCACCGAGTCCGACAATCTTGCCATCAAGGGGGTGCTGCCGTTCCTTCGCGAGAGGGGCCGTCACATCGTCACGATGGCCACCGAGCACAAGGCCGTCCTCGACTCCTGCAAGGCGCTCGAGCGCGACGGCGCCGCCCGCGTGACGCGCCTGAAGCCGCGCGCCGACGGTCTGCTGGATCTCTCGGCGCTGGAGGCGGCCATTAAGCCCGACACCGTTCTGGTCTCGGTGATGCACGCCAACAACGAAATCGGCACCGTTCAGCCGGTCGAGGCGGTCGGCGAGGTCTGCCGCCGTCGTGGCGTGCTCTTCCACTGCGACGCCGCACAGACCGCGGGTCGTCTTCCCATCGACGTAGGGCAGATGAAGATCGACCTGCTCTCGATGTCGGCGCACAAGATCTACGGGCCCAAGGGCGTCGGAGCGCTCTACGTACGCAGCAGGAACCCGCGCGTGCGGCTGCAGGCGCAGATCGACGGAGGCGGGCACGAGCGCGGCATGCGCTCGGGCACGCTCAACGTCGCGGCCATCGTCGGCATGGGCGCGGCGCTCGAGATCGCCGTGGCCGAGCGCGATACCGAGAACGCGCGCGTGGTGGCCCTTCGCGAACGCCTGCGGCGCGGGCTGTGGGAAGGCCTGGATCAGCTCGTTCTCAACGGCGACCTCGAGCGGCGCCTGCCTGGCAATCTCAACGTCAGCTTCGCGCACGTGGAAGGCGAATCCCTCATGCTGGGGCTGCGCGAGATCGCCGTCTCTTCGGGATCGGCCTGCAGCTCGGCCACGCTCGAGCCTTCCTATGTGCTGCGGTCGCTCGGCGTGCGCGACGAGATGGCCCATTCCTCGATCCGTTTCGGGATCGGGCGATTCAACACCGAAGAGGAGATCGACTACGCTATAGGGCGTGTGGTCGCCGAGGTGACGCGGCTGCGGTCGCTGTCGCCGTTCTACAGGCCCGGCCGCAACCTGCCCGACGCCCAGGCGGCGCGAGAAGGAGCATGATCACCATCACCGAAAGAGCCGGCAGCCGCATCCAGGAGCTCGCCGCGAGCTCCGAGAAGCCCGTCAGCGGCCTGCGCATCAAGGTCGTCGGCGGCGGCTGCTCGGGCCTGCAGTACAAGATCGAGCTCGACAACGAGAAGAAGGGCGACAAGGTCTTCGAGGCCGGCGGCGGCAGGCTCTACGTCGACCGCCGCAGTTACCTGTACCTCGTCGGAACCCAGGTCGACTACGCCGAGTCGCTCACCAATGCCGGCTTTCAGCTCGAGAACCCGAACGTCAAGAAGACGTGCGGGTGTGGCGAGAGCTTCGTGGTCTGACGGTCGGCCGCGCGACGTGGCACCCCCACACGGCCGCGCGTGCACAAGTGCACGAGGTCTGCTCGCATCTCTTTGCCCTAGCGCGAATTTGTGTGGCATTCTCCGCGCATCGACGGCTGGGGGCCGAGGGGGCTGCAGCCACGGGTCGATACGGCGCGGACGAAAGCGGCCATCGCAAGGTGGGCGGGGTGGTCGTCCGGCGGATGAGGTCTGGGTGAAGACCGAGTGGGCTCGCTCGGCTTCTGGATGTGGAGGTGTGAGATGGTGGGAGCCCGCGACCGTGGTCGCTATCAGTCCGACGATCGTCAGCCCGACGTTTTCGAGCCGGACATCGTCCTTCCTTCGCAGCATTTCGCACAGATCAAGCGCAAGAAGTTTCCTTCCGGCGAGCATCGTCTGCTCGTTGCGCTGATTCAGGACGCCGTCGAGTGCTTCCAGAAGCATCTGCACGCACGCGACTCCAAACGCCGCCAGCTCTTCCTCGATGCCGAAAGCTGGATCGACTCCGAAGACGATCGCGGCGTGTTCTCCTTCAACAACGTCTGCATGCTGCTCGGCATGAATCCCGACTACGTCCGTCAGGGTCTGCTGGCATGGCGTGACAAGGAGAAGCGCGTGCGACGCGTGCGGCGGCACGACGAGATGGCCGAGACTCGAACGGCCGCGCGCATCGTGCCGGCCGAATCGCCGCAGCACGAGGAGGGCGAGGCCGACGCCGAGCTGGCGTGGCCGGAAGAGCAGCGCCTGGCGAACTGACCGGCGTCGTTCCGGCCGGCGCCGTTTTGCCGTACAACGGGCGGCGCCCATGCCGTACGTCACCCGCATCGACTGTCCGCAGTGCGACAAGCCGCTGGTGCGCAAGACCGGCGGCCGCTGTCCTGCCTGCGGCACGATGGTGACCGAGCACGTCGCCCGCGCCCGGCTGCGCGAGAAGCGCATCGAGCAGGCAGTCGCCATCTTCGCGACCGTAGCGGTGTTGACTCTTTTCCTGTGGGGCGGCGGTGCGGGACTGGTCGAGGGCGTGGCGGTCTACGCCATCGCCGGAGCGGCGATCTGGTATTGGGGCAAAGGCACCTTCTGGAGCGCGCGCCTGAGCGGCAGCGACGACGACATCGTCGACGAGGACGAGCATTGAGCGGCGCCGTCGCCGCATTGCAGCCGTCTGTCCCGGTGCGCGCGACCACGCTATAGAGGAAGAATGAGCATCAAGCTGGTTCGCAGGAAGGCATCGCAGGTCCAGGCCGATCTGGTCGCCATCGGCGTGGTCGACGGGCAGGAGCTCAAGGGCGCCGTCACCGAGTTCGGCAAGGACGAGCGCGACACGATCACCGCGCGCGCCAGGCGGCTGTCCTTCAAGGGCAAGGTCAACTCCTCGATGATCGTCCAGCTCGGCGACCGCGACGTGGCGTTGGTGGGCGTCGGCAAGGGCGACACCGCCGACAGCTGGCGGCGCGCGGCGTCCTCGGCGCGCAACGCCGCCACCGTTTCGCGCGCCGCGACCTTCGCTTTCGCTCTCGACGATGCGGCCAGACCGCTGGACGTGCTCGGTCCGGTCGTCGAGGGCATCGGCCTGACCGGCTACAGCTACGAAAAGTACAAGACCAGGAAGAGCGAGACGAGCTACGGCGGCCCGCGCGCCATCAGCGTAACGTCGCCATCGCTGTCCGAGAGCGGGCGCGCTGCCGAGACGCTCGCCTACGCGCAGGAGGTCTGCGACGCCGTCTTCTTCGCGCGCGACCTCGTCAACGAGATGCCGACGGCCAAGCCGCCCGGATACCTCGCGTCGGTCGCGCGGCAGATCGCGCGCGGCAACGGCCGCCTGCGCTGCGACGTGTGGCAGGGCGAGCGGCTGCGGCGCGAGAAGATGAACGGCATCATCGCCGTCTCCTCGGGAAGCAAGAACTCGGGCGCGCTGATCAAGCTGGTCTACAAGCCGCGGCGCCGGGCGCGCGCCCGCGTCGCGCTGATCGGCAAGGGCATCACCTTCGACTCCGGCGGCCTCTCGCTGAAGCCGGCCAAGTCGATGGAAACCATGAAGATGGACATGTCCGGCGCGGCGCTGGTGCTGGCGGTGATGCGCGCGCTGCCGGCGCTGGAGCCGGCCGTGGAGGTGCACGGCTTCGTCGCCAGCGCCGAGAACATGCCCGGCCAGAACGCGCAGAAGCCCGGCGACATCATCCGCTATCGCAACGGCGTCACCGCCGAAGTCCTCAACACCGACGCCGAAGGTCGCCTGGTGCTGGCCGATGCCCTTTGTCTGGCAGGCGAGATCGAGCCCGACTACATCGTGGACGCCGCCACCCTGACCGGCGCCTGCATGGTGGCGCTGGGCCTGCGCATCGGCGGCATCATGGGAACGGATCAGGCGCTGGTGGATGATCTGATCGCCATCGGCAGGGAAGCGGGAGAGGGTCTCTGGCAGCTCCCGCTCGTCGAGGATTACGCCGAAGAGATCCGCTCGCCCATCGCCGACATCAAGAACATCGGCGGCGGCTATGCCGGAACCATCGCGGCGGCGCTGTTCCTTCGCCACTTCGTCGGCAAGAACAAGTGGGCGCATCTCGACATCGCCGGCCCGGCGTGGACGGACCGGGCGCTGCCCTACACGCCGCGCGGCGGCACCGGATTCGCCATCCGGACGGTTCTCGGCTGGCTCGACAAGATCGGCTGAGCGACGCGCGCCGCGGCGCGCCCTCCCTTTGCACGCGCCGCGCGCCGTGGCGGCGGCGGCTCGCGCGGCGATCACCGGCCCGGCGGCCGCACACGCCGCATTTCCAGCGAGCGAGGCCGCAAACGACGGTGCGGCGTGAATTTGCGGCGCGTCATCGCACGCCGGTGCTGCGATCGCGGGCTGTGGACAGATGTGCAGATGCAGGGCCGGTCGGGGCCGGACGAAGCGAAAGCGATTGAAGCAGCAAGTGCAGCGCAGTACTTCGGGCGCGACAAACGCGCGGAGGGAATGCACGCATGACGGAACAGCCTCGGAACCGGGACCAGTCCAATCGTGCGGAATCGGAGCCGATCGAAGTGATCGTGTCTGGCTCGGTCGACCGCTGCGGGCGGGTGGCGGTGCCGGCGCCGGCCACGGTCGCCAAGGTTCTGGAGGTGGCGGGCGGCTTCCGCCACCCGGACCGCAAGTGGTCGCTCGGCGTTCTCACCGTCAGCCGCTTTGCGCCCACCGGACGGCGTCTGTGGCGCTTCGACACCGCCACGCGCGCGCCCGAGGAGTGGGAAGACTTCCGGCTGCAGAAGGGCGACATGGTCACCGTGCAGCGCCTGCTGGAAGAGCGCCGGCGCTAGCTGCGCGACCGGCCGCACGGGCGCGGCGCCCGACGAGACCTGCACTCGTCGGGCGGCCCGATCCATTCTCCACGCCCGCGCCGAGGCGCGCCGCGTTCAACCCGCCGGCGCGAGACGCGCCGGCGGCGCAACGGCCGTCGGCCGTCGGGCGCGAGCGCCGCTGGACTCGTCTTCCGCTTCGCTCTTCCGCGACTCACGCAGCCGGGCAGTCCAGCGATACGTCTCCTCCGACGGCGCTCTTCAAGATGATCAGCGCGTCTGCCGCCGTGATGCCCCCGCTGTCGTTGACGTCGCAGACCGCGAGATCGCAGGTCTCCGAACCCACGGCCGACTTCAGCGCAAACAGCGCATCCGATGCCTTCGGCCTCACGCCCGAGGAGTTGGTCGGCTTGCCGCACGGTACGAGCTGGCAAGCCGCATCACACGACTCGCCTTCCTGGAACTCCGTGTCGCCGTCGTCGCATTCCTCGGGCGCTTCGACGGCCCCGTTGCCGCATTCGTGTGCGGGCGAACCGTCGCCGGTGCAGACGCCCGACTGGCAGGTATCCTGGTTCCCGTTGCACGAGTTGAAGTCGAAGCACGGGGTGTCGTCGGGCTTGTCCTGTTCGTTGGTGCACGTGTACTCGAAGTCGTCTTCCGGCACGCACGTGGCCGTCGTGCAGGCCGTGTCGCAGACGCCCGTGGGCGTCGATTCACACTCGCCGGTCACCACGTTGCAGTTGTACTGGCATGCGTTGCTCTCGCCGGGGCACTTGGGCTCGGGAAGGCAGAACATGGTGGACGCGATCTGCGTACACGTGCCGACGAAGCAGGGACCGAGCGAGCCTGGGCGGCAATCTGCGCCGTTCGGAAGAGCATCCGAGACGCATTCGCCTGCGGCGCACGTTCCCTCCTCCTCGGCGCATGGGTCGGTTGATTCGCAGGCGCCGCCGTTGTTGGCCGGGGTCTCCTGACATTCGCCGTCCATGCACGTGCCGGTCGTGCAGTCGTTGAACGTGTCGCACGGATCGCCGTCGTTTCCGGGGCTCGTTTCGCAGGTGCCATCGTTCAGGCAGACACCGACCAGGCATGGATCGAAGGTCTCGCATTCCTGCTGCTGCGCGTGGGAGGCGCTGCTCTGGAGCGCAACCAATAGTGTGGCAACAGCGATTGTGGATCGGATGTTCAAAGGGTGACGAATCATGACTTCCTTCTGGCAGGCCTCATGCAGGGCGTTTTCATGGACTTCCGGACGTTTCGAAAGCGCATCGCGATAGTCGAGGAGGACGTCATTCGCGAGCCTCGACCTCGAATTCCAACGCGGATGGGGAGTGCAGACGGCGCACGCAACTAGCGGAGAGGCGACTGCAGCGGTGTCGGCCTGCCGTTGCCGCATGCCGAATCCGGACCGTGCGCTCGATGCAGCGGAGCGCCTCGTCGGTGCGCGACGGGTGGAGCCGTCCGAGGGTGCGGCCGATCGGACGGCCGCACCCTCGAGGCGGAGGCGAGTGCGTTCGCGGACAGGATCTGGGACCGTCGCACGCTACATTTTCGGGTGCTTCGTTTTGCGAGGCCGCCCCGGCCACCCGCGCAGCGCCTCCGCTGCCGTTCCGACGAACATCGTCGGTGCCTGTTCGTCCGTCACGCCTCATCCTCAAAAGTCCTTGGCCAGCTCGATCGTGAACGTCCGCCCGTCGTAGTAGCCGCGCTCGGTGACGCCGTCGCGCGTGAACTCGTGCCGTGCGTTGATCAGGTTCCTGGCCTTGAGGGTGAAGTCGAGATCATGGTCGAAGACGGTCAGCGTCTTCTTCAGGACGAAATCGAGAACGGGAAAGGACTGCTCCTCGAGATCGTCGAGGCCGTTGAGCGGGTCGCCGACGGCGTCGATGCGCGGTCCGGCCATGTTGAAGGCCAGCGTCGCCTGCAGCGCGCGCGGCAGGTCGTCATAGGTAAGCTGCGCGTTGACGATCCAGTCCGACTGCCCTTGCAGCGGCCGCTTGTCGATGACGTCGGCACTGACCGGCACCTCGACCTCCGACTGGATCCAGGAGCCGTTGGCGCGGACATGGAAGTTCTCGAAATGACGGCCCAGCGGATGCAGGCTCTGCCGGAATGCGAGCTCGATGCCGTAGAGCCATCCCTGGTCGGCGTTCTCCCAGGTGCGGCGGCTGCCGGAGGTCAGATAGCGCTCTTCGATGGGGCTCTTCAGGTCTTTGTAGAAGAACGCCAGTTGCACGCTGTCGCTGGTGTCGTGGTACCACTCCCAGCGAAGGTCGTAGTTGGTCAGCTCCGCCACCTGCAGGTTCGAATTGCCGAAGTAGATGTTGCGGTCCTCGGGATCGATGTACTCGGCCGCCGACAGCTCGCGCAGGTCGGGCCGGTTCACCGTCTGGCTCCACGCGGCGCGGAGCTGCATGTCCTCCCGGAACAACCACGTCAGCTCGGCCGCAGGGAAGAAGCCGTCGTGTCGGAGCTCGGCGTTCGCCTCGGGAAACAGCGGCATGTCGATGCTTTGCGTCGAGGTCTCCCAGCGCGCGCCGCCCGTCAGCCGCCACTGATCGCCAAGCTCGATGTCGGTCTGCAGGAACACTCCCAGGATGTCTTCCTGCCCTTCATAGATGTCGGTGGGCGTGGTGGTGTTGAACAGCAGCCATCCGTTCGGTGGGCCGATCTTGTCGTCGGCGAAGGCGTCGTCCACCGGGAGCCCGACATAGTCGTCCGGTGAAAGCAGCGGCAGGAAGCGGAAGCGCCGCTGCTCGGACTGCCTCTGCTTGTTGTAGTACTTGGCGCCGCCTTTGAGCGTCGAGAGGATGGCGCTGCTCAGCTTGAACGGCCGCTCCAGGTCCAGGTGCGCGTCCCACGCGTTGTCGGACAGATCCTCCCACGTGCGCTGGTTGCTGACGTCCGTGCTCAGGCCGGTCGGGTCGATGCACGAGGGGCGGCCGCTCGGGCGGTCGGCCGCGTCCGTGCATCCTTTATTGCGTGCGGCGTCGAACGTGTACTGGCGGGTATCGGGCTTGACGCGTTCGGCGGTGGCGTAGGTAAGGCCCCAGCGGGCGCCGAGGTCGCCGAGCAGCGAGAAGGAATGATCGCCCTCGAGCTGCGCGGTCAGCAGCGACTGCTGCTCCCATTCGCTGGTCTCGACGTAGAAGTAGCGGTCGTTGTCGTTGGAGTAGCGCGGATCCTCGCGAATGAAGCGCTTGCTCGTCAGATGCGTGTAGAAGAGCGTGCCCTTGAGCCGATGCGAATCGAGCGGGCTCCACTCGCCGGAGCCGAGGATCGAGTACTGGATGGTGTTCTCGGTCTCCTTCTGCGTAGTGCGGTCGCCGATGGTTCCGATCTCGTCGACCGCGATCTGCCGGTGCTCCTTGCGATACTGCCAGTCGTCCTCGGCCTGCAACCCGAGGATGAAGCCCATGTCGCCGATGCGCGTGTCGAAGCGGTTGGCGTAGGCGCTGGCCAGCTTGAAGCCCGGCGGGAGCGTCAGCTCGCGCAGATCGTATTCGCGCCGCAGGGCCAGGCCGATCTCGCGCTGCTTCTCCGCGGACAGGCCGTCCAGTGGGTCCGTTCCTTCGGGCACGCCTGCCGGAAGATCGCGGTGGTCGCCGTCGAAGCCGGACCAGTCCGTGCTGCTGCCTTCGAGCCAGGTCTTGTCGGTGAACGTGGTCTGGTCGTTGAAGTCGGTGGAGAGGCTGAGGCGAAACATGCGCTCGCGTGGAATTGCGCGGGTCGTCAGTTGGACCGAGCCACCGGAGAATTCGGCAGGGAGATAAGGCGCGTACGTCTTCTGGACGCTGAGCTGCTCCATGACGCCGGCCGGAAACAGATCGAGCGGCACGACGCGGCGTACGGGATCGGGGCTGGGAAGGTTGGCGAAGTTGAAGAGCGTGTTCGAGTAGCGCTCGGCCAGGCCGCGTACGAACACGTACTTGTCGCCGACCGTCGTCACGCCGGTGACTCGTGCCAGTGCGTCCACCACTCCGGAGTCGCCGGTGACGGCGAAGTCCTCCGCGTCCAGAACGTCCATGATCGATTCGGAGAAGCGCGCCTGATCGATCGCGGTGGTCACGGACGTGCCGGTGACGAGGATTTCCTCGACCGATGCGTCCGGCTGCGTCGCCTGGGGCTGCTGCTCCTGCCGTCGCTGCTTGTCGTGGATGTCCTCCAGGGTCGGCTGCGGTTGCGCGAAGGCCGTTGCCGGTACGAGCGCTGCGATCGCGCATGCGCGGAGGCAATGCAGAAGATGGCGGTGAGTCATCGAGGCGCATTCCTGGCCGCTGCGGCCGTGTACGTGGGCCGAACGATCGGCCGGCACCAGGAGACAGGCGCGATGTCAGCTGCGAGTTAGCGCAGCGTGCAGTTGCGGTTAGCGGGCATGCTCTGCGTCTTTCCGCGCCGCCGCCGCCGTTCACGGAAAACTCACCGCGCTCCCACCGAACCATCACATGGCGAGTGCAACATGGCCGCATCCGGGCCGGCATGGTGCCGACTCGTGGAGGGGCTCCTGACGACAGCGGTCGGGAGCTGTCGGCATCGATGCGCCACAGTCACGTGCGCATCCAACTGGAGGATAAGAATGCGAATCAGGAACCTATCGGGCATGGCCGCAGCCGGCATGCTCGTCGTCGCCCTCGGCGCCGGCTCGGCGCAGGCCGACCGCGGCGGATGCGCGCAGCCGGTCACCTCGGGTGCCGCACCCGTCGCCACCGACTGTCTGTTCATCCTGCGCGCGGCCGTCGGCTCGGCCACGTGCGACAAGCCATGCATCTGTCAGCCCAAGGGCTCCGGCCCCACCAAGGCCGGTGATGCGCTGCTGTGCCTGCTGACGTCGGTCGGGTCGCCGACCAACGTCGATTGTCCCTGTGGAACGCCCGACGTTCAGTCGAGCGACTACACGTTCGATCCGGAACAGCACGTCACCAATCCCAACGTTGCGCCGCTCTTCGAGAAGACCGACTACATCGGCGCCTTCTCGCAGGACCAGGACCCCGAATTCGGCGACTGGACCCAGGGATGGACCGTCGAAGTGCACGGCAACCATACCGTGTGGGAGCCCGCCAGCGGCGGCACTCTCGGCGGCGCAACGCCCAGCGCGAACAACTCCTGCCCGCCCGGCACGACGCCCGAAGGCTCGACCTCGCTACCGGCGCCGTTCCAAGGATCGATGGACTTTTGCCGCCTGCCGCAGCGGTACCAGGTCGGCGGCGGCACGCTGACCCTGACCAATGACAACATCTACCTGATCTCGGACCAGGGCACGCTCGGCACCGTCATCGGCGATGGCGACGGCGAGGACAAGAGCTGCAGCACCGGAACGGCCAACTCGGCCGTGAGGTCCACGCTGGTGATCGAGCCGGGGACCGTCATCCTCGGCCAGAACGCGCGCAACCTGATCGTGACGCGCGGCTCGAAGGTCTTCGTCAACGGCACCGCCGAGGATCCGGTCATCATGGACTCGTTCTCCTGGTGGTCGGACTGGGTGGCCACGGGTGACGAGGTGTCCAACCGCCGCGAGTGGGGCGGCTTCATCGTCACCGGATGCGGCCGAATCAACACGTGCAACGACGCCACCTACTGTGACGCCATCGTCGAAGGCGTGCTCGGCACGGTCCGCTACGGCGGCGTGGTCGACAACTTCGACTGGGACGCGGGCGCCATCCGGTACCTCGTGGTCAGCCACTCGGCCTACATCATCGATGTCAACGGCAACGACACCAACGCGATCACCCTGTACGGCATCGGCCGCTCCACCGAGGTCGAGTACGTGCAGGCCAACCACAGCGGCGACGACGGCATCGAGATTTTCGGCGGAGATGTGGTGGTCAAGCACGCGGTGGTGACGGGTGCGCTCGACGACAGCCTCGACACCGACTTCGGCTACAACGGCGGCGTCCAGTTCGCGCTCGTCAAGCACTACACCGACGAGGCGGACAAGGGGTTCGAGATGGACAACAGCCTCTCGAGCAATCCGACCGCCACGCCAGTATCCACGCCGACGATGGCCAACATCACGGTCGTCAGCTCGACTGCGACCGCGGGCTCCCCAGGCGGCATGAGCCTCCGCTCGCGCACGCAGGGCGACTTCTGGAACCTCATCATCGCCTCGCCCGAACGTTCGGCCATCCGCAGCGAGAACGACACCATCGACCATCGCGCGGGCGTGCTCACCGACAACACCGACAGCCTCCTCGAGATCCACAACTCGATCGTCTGGGCGCCCACTGCGACCAAGACCTTCGAAGGCAGCGGAACGGTGACGGACGCCGAAGTGCAGATGTGGTTTCAGTCCGATCCGCTCAACCAGAGCATCGATCCGGGTGTGGGCGCCTTCGGCTACCCGAATCAGGTCGCTCCGTAACGTCTTCGTTCCCTGCCCGCCTTGGCAGGCCGCTGCGGCGGCCTCGCCAAGAGCGGGCGCACCGATCATCACGACGTTTTTTTGTGCCCACGCCGATCGGCGTGCGCGAGAGGAGAGTATCGTCATGTCGAACCGATCAATGAAGGTTGCCGGCCCGCGCGCGAAGGTGGCGGGCCTGGTGGCAGGGCTGGCCATGATTGCCGTTGCCGCGGGAGCCGGGTCGGCGCACGCGCAGGCGCAGCAGTGCGACGTCGTCTTCAGCGTCAGCAACACGACCGACAACCTCAGGGCCCTGCAGCTCGCCGTCGACTATGCCACTGCACCGGGAGACTTCGCTGTCGACGTCGATTGCACGCTGACGCCGCCGGGGTCGCTGGAGGCGTCGAACGATCAGGACGGTCAGGTCCTGGACCTCGGCTACGTCGACACATCCGGCTTTGCCGGACCATCCGTGTTCGCAACCTGTCCGTTCATCGGCACGACCGGCACGCCGGTTGCCGGTGATTTCTCCGTCGCCGTCGAAGACGCGATCGACGAGTCGACGCCGCCGGCGCAGGCTTCCCCGTTTCCGACGATCACGGTTTCGGTCACCAACTGCGTGCCGGCCATCGTCGACTGCGGAAACGGCGTGGCGCAGGCGGGCGAGGAGTGTGACGACGGAAATGCCGTCGGCGGCGACGGCTGCAGCAGCCAGTGCCTGGATACGGCATCGTGCGCGGCGTCGCCGCGGACCGGCTGCCTGGCCGGCGGCGGCGGCAAGATCAAGCTCAAGAACGACCTGGCCAGCGACGCCAAGGACCAGGGCCAGTACCAGTGGAAGAAGGGCGCCGCGATCGATTTCGCCGAACTCGGTGACCCCGTCACCGGCGACACCACCTACAGCTGGTGTGTCTACGACGACGGCGAGCTGGTTCTAGGTCAGGACGTGCCGGCGGGCGCGGGCTGGGCGGCCTCCGGCACGACCGGTTACCAGTTCAAGGGTGACGCCGACGGCATCTCGCAGATCAAGGTGAAGTCCGGCGCCGCCGGCAAGACGCAGGTGCAGGTCAAGGCCAAGAGCAAGGCCGCGCTGTTCCAGTCGCCGTCGGTGGCGATGGAAGAGCCGGTGGTCGCGCAGGTCGTCATCGAAAACGGTGCATGTGTGGAGACGACGTTCACTGGCGGCGTCGAGACGGAGACGCAGTACAGCGCCGGATACCTCGCGCCGTGATCCGGATGTCTCGCTAGCGCAGTCGCGTCGGTCCGGCTCCGGCGGGTCCATCGGTCGGGCCCGCCGGAGCCTTCGAAGGCGGTCACGTGGCGAATCCGCCGCGAACGCGCATCGGTACCTGAGATCGTTCTTTTCGACCCGGCCGGAGGCCATCGTCATGCAAACCAATTCGAGGCTCGCCGTCATCGTCACGGTGTTCCTTGCCTGCGGTGTCTGGAGCGCGCCGGCTGACGCCGCCGACGAAGATGGACACCGGCTGTGCCGGCGCGCGATCGCGACAGGCCTGAAGCGCTGGGTCGAGAAGAGCATCAAGATCCGCCAGCAATGCCGCAGCCGCATCGTGGCCGGCATGCTCTCCTCCGACACCGACTGCTCGGGTGCCACGACCGATCCCGTCATGTCGCGCCGCCTGGCTCGCGCGGACGACCAGCTCGAGCGCGACATCGTCCTGGCCTGCCACGACGCCGACTTCACGCTCCTCAGCTATCCAGGCGCATGCCCCGATGCTGCCGGCGAGTTCGACGGCGAGGATCTCGCCGCATGCATTGTCAGTCGCGGCAGCGATCTTCTCGAGCAGGTGCTGGCGATCCAGTATCCATCGCCGCCCTCGTTCCTGCGCGGGCACGAGGCCCATTGCCTCGTCGCCGCCGCCGGGCGCGCACGCATCATGATGACCGGCGAGCTGCGCGGGCGTCTTTCGTGCCGGTTGGCGCGAGAGTCGGGCGAGCTTTCGCAGGGGGTCGATTGTCTGGCGATGCCGCCGCCGTACGGTCCGGGAACCGGCTCCGACGCTCACGACGAGATCATTCTTCGTGCGTATCTTGCGTGGCTGACGGCGCTGCCGGCCGCGTGCGCCCGCATCGGTCTCGACGACATCCGATACGAAGGGTGCCCCGCCTCCTCCGACGGCGGCTTCGACGTGCACGAGTTTCGTCGCTGCATCTTCGACGCCAACACGACGGCCGTCTTCTCTCTGCTCGATCTGGCGTTTCCGACCGACCCGGTCTGCGGCAACGGCATCCCCCAGGAGGGCGAGGCGTGCGACAACGGTGCGGCCAACTCGGACGCGACGCCGGATGCATGCCGCACCGACTGCTCGCTACCGCGCTGCAGCGACGGCGTGACCGATGCGGCCGAGACCTGCGACGACGGCAACCTCGCCGCCCTCGATGGCTGCGATGCCGCGTGCCGAATGGAGTTCTGCGGCGACGGCACCGTCAACGATGCGCCGCCCGAGCAGTGCGACGACGGCAATGGCGTCGCCTCCGACCTTTGCACGCCCGCCTGCCGGCATGCCGTTTGCGGCGACGGCTTCGTCTGCACGAGCGCTGCATGCACCAGCGGGCCCGGCGGAGGCGCCGAGCGTTGCGACAACGGCGTGGACAACGGTCCCCATGGCGCATGCCAGAGCGACTGCTCCGGTTTCCGCTACACGTGTCGGATCACGATCGGCGTCACCAGCAGTGAGCTGCTCGGCGGTGTCACCTATCAAATGGACTATCCCACTGCGCCTGGCCTGCTGCTGGGATCGGGCACCAGCGTCCGCTGCAGCTCGCTGGTGCCGAACGCACTATCGAGCTTCTTCGACAACGACGGCACCAGGCGCCTGCGGCACTCGGTGATCCTCGCATCGGGCGTCCAGGCGCCCGCGGCGCTGGCACGATGCTCGTTCGCCACCGACGACCCACAGCTTGCGGCGAACGCTTTCGCGCTGACGCTGGCGGACGCATCGAACCCCGACTTCGAGCCGCGACAGCCAGTGCTGGCCGTCACTTCGGTGGCCTGCGAGTAGATCCTCTTTTGCCGCCGTCGCCGAGGCGAGCATTCCACCTGCCGCTCATCCTGCGTTCACATGCGCCGGGCACACTCCCCGTGGCCGCCCGGCAGGCGGAGCGGCAGGAGAGTGCGGTATGCCGAAGATCGTGATGGTTCTCCAGAGCGGTTGGGTACGGGTTCTCGACTGGGACACGCAGCTTCTGATCGCGAGCAGCCGCTCGCGGCGGTGGTGGCTCACACGTGCGATGCGTGCGCTGACCAGAGCGGGTGACACCGCGGGATGGTTCGTTCATGGCGCGGTTCTGGCGGCGCTCTTGCCGGACGGGGCCTCGCACGTGCAGCTGCTGGTGGCAGGCGCCGTGGTAGGCACCGCACTCTCGCAGCTGCTCAAGCGCCTGTGCCGCCGGTCCAGACCCGATCACGCCATCGAATCCTTTGCCGCATCGATGGCCAATCCGGATCTCTTCTCTTTCCCGTCCGGCCACAGCACCGTGGCCTTTGCGGTAGCCACGGCGCTTTCGTCCGCTCATCCGGTTCTGGGCGGCCTGGAGCTCGCGCTCGCGACGGCCATCGCATGTTCCCGCGTCGGGCTGGGCGCGCACTACCCTCTCGACGTCACGGCGGGGGTTCTGCTCGGCGTCGCCTCAGGGCTCGCGGCAACGCTGCTCGTCTGAAGGACATTTCCCATTTGTTGGCGCGGCAATGTCGTTTACATTGTGCACCTGCTCCGCGATGGACCTGCAGCAAAAACTCGCCGTTCTCGCCGACGCCGCCAAGTACGACGCTTCCTGCGCCAGCAACAGCGGCGTCCAACGAACCTCGCGCAACAGCAACGGCGTCGGCTCGGTTACCGGAGCCGGCATCTGCCACAGCTTCACCCCGGATGGCCGTTGCGTGTCCCTGCTGAAGATTCTCCTGACCAACTACTGCATCTACGACTGCCTCTACTGCGTGAATCGCGTGTCGAGCGACGTGCAGCGTGCGCGCTTCACCCCGGACGAGGTGGTACAGCTCACGCTCGATTTTTATTGGCGCAATTACATCGAGGGTCTGTTTCTCAGCTCCGGCGTCATCCGGAATCCAGATTACACGATGGAGCAGGTCGTGGCCGTCGCGCGAAAGCTGCGCGTGGAGCACGAGTTTCGAGGCTACATCCACCTGAAGACGATTCCCGAGGCCAGCCAGGCGCTGATCGATGAAGCCGGGCGGTACGCCGACCGCATCAGCATCAACATCGAGCTGCCCACGCGCGCCGACCTGGCCCAGCTCGCGCCGGAGAAGAATGCGGAGCGCATTCA
Source organism: Candidatus Limnocylindrales bacterium (assembly GCA_035626395.1). NCBI lineage: Bacteria > Bacillati > Chloroflexota > Candidatus Limnocylindria > Candidatus Limnocylindrales > Candidatus Limnocylindrales bacterium. Next base: position 386,678 of record DASPNR010000007.1, read on the forward strand.
GCAGGCCATGGGCGCGATCCGAGAACGCATCGATGCGAGCGCAGAGGAGCGGAAGGACGGCGCGGGCGGCACGGGATTCGCGGCCGCCGGCCAGACGACGCAGATGATCGTCGGCGCCACCGATGCGCCCGATCACACGATTCTGCAGCAAGCCACGACTTTATATTCCAATTACAAGCTGCGGCGCGTTTACTATTCGGCGTTCAGCCCGATCCCGAGCGCGTCGAGCAAGCTGCCGCTCTTGGCGCCGCCGCTCGTGCGCGAGCATCGCCTCTACCAGGCCGATTGGTTGATGCGCTTTTATGGTTTCCAGGCGCACGAGATCACCAGCCAGGCAGCGCCGAACCTCGACCTGCGCATCGACCCGAAGCTCGCGTGGGCGTTGCGCAACCGACACGCGTTCCCGGTGGACGTGAACAAAGCTCCGCGTGCGCTCCTGCTGCGCGTGCCAGGGCTTGGCGTGAGGAACGTCGACCGGATCATCCAGGCGCGACGTTGGTCGAGCGTGCGCCTGGCAGACCTGATTCGCCTCCGCGTGCCAATCAAGAAAGCGCTGCCGTTCATCGAAGCAGCCGATCATCACCCCGGTCGCGAGCTGGACAGCGATCGCCTGGCTGCTCGCCTCAAACCTCCGCCCGAGCAGATGGATCTGTTCAGCGCGCCGGAGGCATCCGTGCTGGATGGGCAGCTTTAGTGAAGCGTGAGCGAGACTGACGCGGAAGGAGCGCCGCGGCTGCGCCGCGCTTTCCCGGTCCGGTTGCAGACAGCGCTGAAGCAAGCTGAAGCCCGCGCGGCGGCGAAGCAGTGAGACTGAACAACATCGAGCCGAACTTCGAGTCGTGGCAAAGCGCCGCAAGAGGGGCGTTGCACGATGAACTGTCGCCAAGCGACGTCGTGTGGAACTCCAGTGCCGGCGAACCCTCCCTCGACCTTTTCGGCGGCGCAGGTCGCGCCGTTCCCGCCGCGCAGGGATCGGTCGATGACGACGCACACACGGGCGGCGCTGTCGGCACGGAGCGCCGCGCCTTCCGCGTCCCAGCCGCGTTTCTGAAGACCGCGCGCGTCGTCGCCTTGCACTCGGACGAATCGAGGTGGTCGCTGCTCTACCGTGTGTTGTGGCGGCTCACCCACGGCGAGCCGAAGCTGTTGGAGATTCCCACGGATCGGGACGTTGTCGCTCTGCGGCACATGGAACAGGAAGTACGAAAGGATGCGTATCGCATGCGGCAATACGTCCGATTCCGGGAAACGCAGCTCGAGGGCGAGCGATGGTTCGTGGCGTGGTACGAGCCCGAGCACGAGTCGATCCAACTGAACGAACGATTTTTCGCCGACCGATTTACGAACATGCGCTGGAGCATCCTTACGCCAAAGCGCTGCATGCACTGGAATGGTGAGGAGATCAGCTTCAGCGCGGGTGCGGACAAGTCGCGTGCGCCTCTCGCCGACGACGTGGAATCGCTTTGGATCACGTACTACTCCAGCATCTTCAACCCCGCGCGCGTGAAGGTCCGCGCGATGAAAGCGCAGATGCCGGTGCGCAACTGGAAGAATCTTCCCGAAGCGAACGCCATCGCACCGCTACTCGCCAACGCGCCGATCCGCGTCAACGCCATGATCGAGCGCAGTGAATTGCAGCGCGTGCACGACAGCGACTACTCACTCGCCCAACCGCCGCAGACACGCGACTGGCCGTTGCTGCGCGATGCCGCGCGGACGTGCAAAGCGTGCCCGCTTTGGAGAAACGCGACGTGCACCGTGTTCGGAGAAGGCTCGCTTGATGCGCGCGTCGTCCTGGTCGGTGAACAGCCCGGCAATGATGAAGACCTCGCCGGCAAGCCATTCATCGGTCCCGCCGGTCAGGTGCTCGATCGCGCGCTCGCGGCGGCGGGGATCGGCCGTTCGCAGCTCTACGTCACGAACGCGGTGAAGCACTTCCAATGGGAGCCGCGCGGCAAACGCCGCATTCACAAAAGGCCGGGCGCACGCGACATCGCAGCATGCCGTCCATGGCTCGAGGCGGAATTGGAACTGTTGAAACCGGAACTGGTCGTCGCGCTCGGCGCTACCGCGGCCCGTTCGCTGTTCGACACGCAGATCGGCGTCACCGAGACGCGCGGGCGCATCCTCGATTCCCGATTCGGCCCCACGCTCGTGACGATTCATCCGTCCGCGCTGCTCCGCCTGCCGCCAGGAGCGCAATACGAGTCCGGGTTCCAGAAGTTCGTCGCCGACCTGCGCCAGATGCTCTAACCGAGCCGCCGCAGGACGGCCTGCGCCGCCCAATAGCCGCACATCCCATGCACGCCGCCCCCGGGCGGAGTCGAGCTCGAGCAGAGGAAGAGGCGCGGATTGGGCGTGGTGTAGGGATTCCAGCGCGGCACCGGGCGGAAGAGGAACTGTCGCAGCACATTCGCGCCGCCGCCGATGTCGCCGCCGATCATGTTCGCATTGTGACGTTCGATGTCGCTGGAGGTCATGACATGGCGGGCCAGGATCTGATCGCGGAAACCTGGCGCGCACGCTTCGATGCGTTGTTCGATTCGCGCCGTCACGTCCAGATCGCACCCGTGCGGCATGTGACAGTAAGCCCACCCGGTGTGCTGCCCGGCCGGGGCGCGCGTCGCATCGAACAAGGACTGCTGCGCGACGAGCACGAACGGACGCTCGGAAACGCGGCCATGAAAGGCATCATCCTCGGACGCGGCGATTTCCTCGAAGCTCTCGCCGATGTGGACAGTCGCGGCGCGCCGGCAGTCCGGGTTTTTCCATGGGATCGGGCCGCGCAGCGCCCAGTCGATCTTGAACACGCCGGGGCCGTAGCGAAACCGTTCGAGTCTCCGCCGATAGCCTGACGGCAACGCTTCGCCGGCGATGGCAGCGATTTGTCTCGGCGTCAGATCGAACAATACCGCTCTGGATTCTGGCACGTCGCCGAGAGAGCGGACGACCGTGTCGGTCTGAAGTGCGCCGCCGTGCTCGCACAGGCAACGCAGCAGCGCATCGACGATCGCCTGCGACCCGCCGCGTGCACACGGCCAGTCGAATGCATGCGCGGCGACGGCGAGTGCCAATCCGAACGATGCACTGGCGAGGGCTTCGAGCGGGAGAAACGAATGCGCTGCGCAGCCCGCGAACAGGGCGCGCGCACCCTTTGTGTGAAACCGGCGAATCACATTGGCGCACGAGCGGACGGCGACTGCTCCAAATCGCGCCATCAACAATGGGTGTTTCGGCCAGCGAATTGGCCGCAGGATGTCCTCGAAGAACGCGTCGTGGGAGTCGACAAACGGCCGGAGCAGGTCACGCCACGCGGGACCATCCCTTCCCAGCGCCGAAGCGGTCGCCTCCAAGGAACGTTCGAGCACGGCCGCACTGCCGCTGGAGAAGGCATGCGCGAGCGGCAGCGGGCACCGCACCCACTCCAGTCCATGGCGCTCGAGCTCGAGCTCACGAAAGACCGGCGACGCCAGACCCATCGGGTGGATGGCCGCGCAAACATCGTGATGGAATTTCGGCAACGTGAGCTCGGCGGTGCGACAGCCCCCGCCCGCAACGCCCTTCGCCTCCATCACGAGCACACGGTAGCCGGCCCGCGCCAGGCACGTCGCTGCCGTCAGGCCGTTCGGGCCCGCGCCCACGACCACCACCTCATAGGAATCCGCCATGCCTGTTCCCGGTTTGCGCTGCCGCGCTGCACGACAGTGTGCCGCACGAAAACGAGGAATGCAGGTTCGAGAGCAGTGTTCGCGCTAATTCACGCTAGCCAGGTTCACCCCCTGCGACGCCTCCTGCTGCGCCCGCATCCGCTTCTGCTCGAGATGATTGAGATATGTCTCAGCCGCCGCCCGCGTCTTCTGATCCGCCGAGGCCGATCGGAACGCACGCTCCGCTTCCTCGAAGCGGTTGGCGCCGAGCTGCGCGATTCCCACCAGGAGCTCGATGGAACCGCGCTGCTCGTCCGGCGCTTTCGCGAGCGCCTTTGCCAAGGCTTCGCGTGCCAGCTCGAAGCGGTCGCGCTGGAGATGGAGCTGACCGAGCAGCAGCAGGCTCTGCCCGCTCGGCAGCAGGTCTCCAGCCTTGGCCAGCGGTGCCAGGGCGCGATCGGTCTCGCGCGCGGCGATCAGGCAGTTGGCGAGCAGCTCGTAGGCCTCGCCGTCGCCGTGGACGACGCCGGCCGTCATCCCTTCCTCCATCGTCTGCGCGCAGCGGTAGGGAAGGTCGTGCGCGAAGAAGAAGCGCGCAAGCTGGCGATATTCGCGGTCCTCGTCGAGCAGGCGCGCGGTGTGGGCCAGGCCCATCGTGGCCACCGCGTCGCCGCCGCGCCCGAGCGTGTTCTCGATGGTGGCAAGCTGAATCCAGTAGCGCTTGGTCTGCGGTGACAGCGCCACCAGGCGCTCGAGCGTGGCCGCGACGCCGGCGTAGTCCTGGAGCTCGAACTGGATCGCCGCCATCAGCTGCAGCCAGCTCTCGCGCGGCTGGCCCATTCTGCCGATGGCCTCCTGCGCCGGCACGCGCGCCTCAGCGTACTTCTCCTGCTGCACGAGGATCATCGCCTTGAGGAAGTAGGCTTCCGGCTTGGGATCCTCCGCAGCCGCGAACCAGCGGTCGATCAGCTCGAGTGCCTGCGCGTACTGGCCACTCTGCGTGTGGATCTGAGCCAGCGAGTACATCAGTCCCTGCCGCGCCGCCGGATCGAGCGCGTCCTGCGCCAGCGACTTCTCGAACTCCTGCGCGGCCGCCTCCGTAGTGCCCTTGGAGAGCAGGATGTAGCCGCGGAAGCGATGGATCTGCGCGATGTCCGCCGGCTCGAGCTTTCGAACCCTGGCCAGGTCGTCGACGATGCGCAGTGCGTCGTCGAGCTTGTTGTCCTCCATGGAGGAGTTGGCGCGGAGCAGACGTTCGGCGATGGCAGGTGTGACCGTGACCGAAGCGCCTGTCTGGCTCTGGGAAGCGTGTGCAGGCGCCGCGAGCAGCGCCACAGCAAGAAGCAACGCAGCGCCGCGCCGCGCGAGTGCGCGGCGGCAAGGAAGGGGATGTCCGGCGGCGCTGTCTCGCCGCCCGCTGCGAAGATCGCGCCTGGCGCCAACTGCTTTCATGGGTTGTCCGTGGTCACGCGTCCAGCTTGAACCGCAGCACGACCTCGATGCCCGGCGTTTCCACCGTCTGTCCCGATCGCATCTGCGGCTCGTATTTCCATTTGGCAACGGCCGCGGCGGCCGCGCGTTCGAAGATCGAGTTGCTCGACTTGACGACGGCGACGTCTTTGACGGAGCCCGCCGTCGAGATGGTGAAGCGAAGCTGCACCCAGCCTTCGAGGCCGCGCCGCGCCGCCTGCGGGGGATACTGCGGCTCTACGCGCACCAGCGGCAGCGCGCCGCGATCGCTCATGCCGCCGCCGAAGGCGAGGCCGCCGGGAATGCCTCGGCCGTCGCCGCCGCCACCGCCGGCAGATCCGAACTCGGCCCCGATGCCGGCGGCTATCGCCCGGACGTCAAGGCCCAGGTCGACGCCCTTCTGCTCGGCCACCGCCATCGTCGGCACGACCGGCACCTGCTCGGGCTTTGCGCGCTGAGGCTTCTCGCGCTTCTTCTCTTCGACCTCGACTTCGCGGCGCAGCCGTACGAACTCGACCTTGGCGAGATGCACGGTCTCGGCCGCCTCGGTGCGCGTCCTGGTCATGCGGCCGAGAAAGCCGAACATGCTCGCGGTCAGGAACGTGGCCAGCACGAACGCAACGGGGAAGCGGAGCATCGACATCCCCTACTTCGACTCGGGCCCGGAGGCGCCGATGGCGACCTTCTTGACGCCGCCGAGCTTCACCTCGTCCATCACCTGCGCGAGCAGGCCTGCCCTGGCACTCTTGTCGGCGATCACGATCACCGAGTCCTCGGGACGTTCCAGGTGCAGTCGCTCGATGGTCGGACGGATCTCGCGCATGTCGACCTGGCGGCGATCCATCCAGATCTCACCGTTGGGCCGGATGGCAACCAGGATGTTGCCCGACTCCTCGTGCACGGCCGTCTGCGCTTGCGGGCGCGACACGGTGACGCCCGCCTCGCGCACGAACGAGGTCGTGATGATGAAGAAGATCAGGAGGTTCAGGACGAAGTCGAGCATCGGCGCCAGGTCGATGCCGTGCTCCTCGCCCTCGTGCGACGCATGTCTGCGACCGAGCATCGCCGCCTACCTCGAGGATGTCCCGACCGAGACGTTCTGCACGCCGCCCAGCCGCACCTGATCGATCACCTGCACGAGCAGCCCGGTCTCGGTGTTCTGTTCGGCCGTGACCATGACGCCCCAGTCCGGTTTCTGCGCGTGCAGGCGGTCGACGTTGGCGCGCACGGCGCGCACGTCCACCACGCGGTTGTCCACGAGGATCTCGCCGCTCTGCTTGACCACGACCGAAATGCTGCCCGTGCTCTTCTCGGCGCCGGCCGTCGCCGAGCCGGCGGCGCCGCCGCCGTGGCGCTGCACCTCGATGCCGACCTCCTTGACGAACACGGCGGTGATGATGAAGAAGATGAGCAGGTTCAGGACGAAGTCGAGCATCGGCGCCAGGTCGATCCCCGCGCCTTCCTCGATCGCCGCCGAATGTCGCCGCGTCTTGCGCACGTCAGTACACCAGCTTGTCGCCGATCAGCTCGGTCTCGCGCGCGGTGCGCGAGCGGAAGTGATAGACCGGGTACAGGCCCGAGATGCTGACGGCGAGGCCCGTCAGAGTGCAGATCATGGCTTCGGATACGCCGCTGGCCATTGCGCGCGCGTCGGCCGAGCCCTTCATGGCCATCGAGTCGAAGACCTCGAGCATGCCGCCGACCGTGCCGATCAGCCCGAGCAGCGGTGAGAGCGGCACCAGCACGCGCAGCAGTGGAGCGTTGGTGTTCATCGCCGCGTTCAGCCGCGAGATCATCGCCGTTCGGATCTGGTGTGCGCACCAGGAGTGGTGATCGCTGCGCGACTCCCACGCGCGCACCGCCTCGCGCGTCTGGCGCGGCAGCACGCGGCGGAAGTACCACCAGCGCTCCAGCACGAGCGTCCACAGGACAACGCCGCACGCGAAGATCGCGACGACGAACGGGCCGCCTTCGTCGATCAGGGCCTGCACCGGCGCGGCCAGCTCCTGAACGCGCGCCAGGATCAGCTCCGGCAGCACGGTGAAGGCATCCGGCGCGTCCACAGACGTTGCGGTCATCCGCCCGAGGAACTGCGCGAAGATCATCTCAGCCATCGCGGTGCCGCGCCTTGGCGCGCTCGAGCCGCTCGGCCAGAATGCCCGCGCTCTGCTCGTCCAGGATCTGCACGACGCCGCGCGACATCGACGCCAGCCCGGCATTCATGAACAGCAGCGGGATCGCGATGCCGAGGCCGAGCACCGTGGCGATCATGGCCTGACCGATGCCGTTGGCCATCAGGCGCGGGTCGGAGGACCCGGACTCGGTGATGGACTGGAACGTGATGATCATGCCGATCACGGTTCCGATCAGCCCGAGCAGCGGACCGGCGGCAACGGTCAGGCGCAGGAACGCCTGGAAACGCTCCAGGCGCGGCACCTCGCGAAGCACCGCCTCCGAGATGCGAAGCTCGACGACTTCGGCGTCCTCTTCGATCGTCTCGGGCGTCGTGCGCACCGAGCGCAGCACGCGGCCGAGCGGGTTGTCCGTCCGCGGCTGGTCGAGGTTGGCGAGCTGGCGGCGCACGGCCAGGCGCGTCCAGACCAGGTAGAGCGTCTGGTAGAGCGCGGCGAGAACGCCGATCAAACCGACGGCGATGATCAGGTAGCCGACGGCTTCGCCCTTCTCGATGCGTTCCATCATGTCGGGGCGCTGCACGATCATCGTCAGCAGCACGCCGCGCGTCGGATCCACCGCGGCGTGCACGTAGCCCTCGCGCGCAGTCTGGAGATCGCGCGCCAGCGAGGTCAGATCGTCGGACGGCTGGCGTGCCAGCACGGCAAGCTGGCCGAGGCTCGGCAGATAGTTCAGGTAGCGGCCTTCCGACATCGCCACGAAGCTGCCGATGCGCACGACCTGCGCCTGGCGGGCATTCCCGCTGGCCTCGACGATGGTTGCCGGGAAGCGCACGACGCGTCCGCTCTCCGTCATCTCCCGCTGCAACTCGAACCACAGCCGCTCCAGATCCTCCGTGGACGGCAGAAATTTGGCCTTGCCCAGCTCGGTGAAGAACTTGTCGCGTCCGGGGTACTGCGCCGACAGAAGCGATGTGTACATGACGTTGGCGCCGTCGCCCGCAACCTGCCGCACCACGCCGAACAGCTCGCCGAGGCTGCCCATGCGCTGGTTCATCAGGTCTTCCTGCTCGGCCAGCTTACGCTCGTTCTCGTCGAAGCGCGCCGACAGTGCCTTGCTGCGCGCCTCGGCCTCGTCCCGCTTGCGCACGGCCTCCGCGAGCATGCGCGCCTGATCCTGCTTGCTGGCAAGAAAGATGCGCTCACGCTCGGCATTGACCTTTTCGTGCTCGGCACGCGCGTTGCGCGTCCGTTCGAGCAGCTCTTCGAGCGTAGCCGGCTTGTCGGCGGCGCCCGCCGGCAACGTCGACAGGACCACGGCCACAGCCGCAGTGGCAAGGATGGAAAGACGGGCGATCACGAGCGGACCTCCACCGGCGCCGGCACGGGGGCCAGCAGCATCTCGGGAGCGCGCAGCTTCAGCGCCACCGCGACTCCTTCCTTGAATGCATGAGCGTAGTCGTTGTCCACGACCCATCGGCCAGCGCCTGTATCCCAATAACCCGTCTCCTTGCCGTCGAGCGTCTGGTAGAGGAGCGAGACGCGACCGATGCGCAGGAATTTGGCGGTTCTGGCTTCATCGCCGGCGGTGCGGGCCGGCGCATCGTCCGCCCCGGTGAGCTTGGCTTCGTAGGCTTCGATGGTGCGCCCATAGTCCATCTCGACCTGGTAGGCCTCGATGATGCGGCGATACTTCTCGGAGATGGTCACATCGGCGCGGTCCATCATGCCTTCGAGAACCGCCACGCGATTGCGGCGCTCCTCCACGAGGAAGGGAATGTCCAGCTCGACGAACTGGCGAAGCGTGGCCAGCATGCGCTGCATCAGCGGCGTCACCGAACGCGCGGTGGCCTCGACTTCGTCGAGACGGGTCTGAATGCCGGCGAGCTCCTCGCTCTGCGAGGCAACCTGCTTTTCGAGCTGAGCCGCGTAGCTGGCATGGCTCTCGGCGTCGGCCAAGGCCTTGCGGTACTCGGACAGCAGCCTCTGGGTTTCCTCGTCCAGCTGGTCGATACGCTGCTGGGCGGCCAGATCGGCCCTGTAGGTCTCTTTCTGCTCGGCCCGCGCGCGCTCCAGCAGCTCGGTCGATGCCGGCTTGGCCGCCGTCGAGTCGGTCGCTGGCGGTGTCGAGCTCGCAGCCGCCGCTGGCGGAACGGCTGGCCCGGTGGCAGCGTCGGCCGCGACTCCGGCTGCAGGTGCCATCATGAGCGCGCAGGCCAGCGTAAGCCCGGATATCGTCAGGTCGTGTCGCATATCGCTCCCCCTGCCGAGGTGGATGGTTCAGGTTCGATGAAAGCCGAGAGGCCACCGAGGTGGTGTCAGGTTCCGGTTGCGGGCACGCGGTATCCGTACCGTCACCCGAGACCACCATCGATGACCAACGGGTGGCAATCTGAGGGCGCCGTGTCAGGCCCGCGTCAGTGCTCGGTTGGAATTCGGTTAAGACGCGAAATGCGCAGCGACGAGGTGGCGTCGTTGTCGGCGCGCGGCCACGACCCTCAGCGCTGCGCCGTCCACCCGATCCACCGCTCCCACCGCCACGATGCAGGATCGCAGCGTTCGTAAGCAGCGTCGATGATCGCGTTGCGCGCGGCGGGAGCGAGCGGCGCGAGCAGCGGGTCCGTCACGACGGGGATCTTCATCCAGTCACGCAGCATCGGTTGCGTCAGTCGAACGCGAAATCGCCAGCGCCGGCTGCGAAAGCCGGCCGTTGCCAGCGTCGATTCCACGCTGGCGACGTCCGCGGGCACAGGTGTCGGATCGCAAGGAAGCCTTCCTCGGATGCGCTCCTGGCCATCGAACGTGTGCCCCGCCGCGATCTCCGCCGGCAATCTCAGCAGCAGCGGATCGGTGCCGCCGCCTGGCGCGTCGGGCTCGCCGAGGTAGAGCGCCGGCACGTTGAACGACAAGAGGCCGCCAGGCGCGAGCGCTCGCGCCAGCATTGCGAACGTCTGTCCGAGCGGCTGCAGCAACCAGATCGCCGCGCTGCAGACGATTCGGTCGAACGCGGCGTCGGCCGCCGGCAGCGTCGCCAGCCAGCGAACACGCGGATCGAGCACGCGTGATTCGCCGGCCGCACGCATTGCCCGGGCGGGCTCCACGCAGACGACGCGGCCGTCGCCGTTCAGGCGCGTCAGCACCGCGTGCGTGGTGCCGCCGATCCCCGCGCCGAGATCGAGCACGCGATCGCTTCGCCGGATGCGTGCGTGACGTACCACCGCGCGGCTCGCGGCGGCGTAGCGGCCGTAGCTTGCATCGAACGCGGCATACGCCTCCGCCGTTCGCGGATCGTCCCAACCAAGGGCGCCGCCGTGTTGCGGCGCAGGCCACGTCGGTGCAGTCGCGGCGCTCACGCGAGCTCGCTGCGCGGCCGGTAGCGGTAGTCGACGGAGATCCGCAGCCGGTCGGCCGTCAGGTTCGGCAGGGCGCGGTGGATCGTCGTGCTCGAGAAAAAGATGACGTCTCCGGGCTCGAGATCTCCGGTTGCCCATTCGGCATCGTCGTCCACCGTCACGCCATCGCTGGCGTGCTCGCAAAGCCCGTTGCGGTGCGAACCTGGCAGCACGGCGAGTGGACCAAGCGGCAGCGGACAGCGGGTGAGCGGCATCCACGCGGTCCACATCCGCTCACTCGAGCGAACATAGGCCGCGTCCTGATGCGGCGGCGTCGTCAGATCGACGGCGCCGGGCGAGACCAGCCGGCACAGATCGCCAACGTTCGGTACGGGGTCGTCGTCCAGGATGGTTTGGAGCGTGGTGCGAATCGAAGGCGACGCCTGCAGGCCACCGTACGCCTTCGTCCCCATGATCTCCTGCAGGAATGCGATGAAGCGCGGATCGTCGTAAGCGCCGAGCCGCAGGGACGGGTCGGTGCGGCCGCGCCGGAGCCAACCGCGTGCCACGCAGGCGCCGGCGACCCGTCTACGCAGCCGCATCAAGCGGTCCTGCGGGATCGCCCGCCGCAGGAACAGATAGCCATCGGCGGCCGCCCGCCGCCGCAGCGTCTCCGGCGATGCGCCTGTCGAGTCCTGGAGCGCGGCGATCTTCATGCGGCCACCGGCGCCGGCAGCTGTCCCATTCGCCGGAGGTTGTGCTCGCCTTTAAAGCGCAGGCACTGGCGGATGAGCGAGCGCATCTGCGGCGTGTAGCGGAAGAAATCGAGCTCGAGGGAAGCGTCGTCCAGGTAGTAGCGATGATAGGCGGCACGGTCGCCGAGCGGCGGCGGCTCGCACCGCTTGGAGTAGCGCTCCTCGAGCCACCAGTCCGTGAAGCCGTAACCGGCGTGATACTCCTCGTAAAGAGGGGTCCCGGGAAACGGGATCAGGACGCCGAGCGTGCTGAACGCGTCGACCATCGGCGCAATGCGTTCCATGAAGCGGAGCGTATGCTCGACGTGCTCGGGCTCTTCTTGCGGAAATCCCAGCATGAAGTTGCACGCGGTGGTCAGCCCGAGCTCTTTCGCCCATTCGAGCGCACGCACCACCGTTGCGGTGGTGATGCCCTTCTTGATGGCGCGCAGGATGCGGTCATCGCCGCTCTCGACGCCGAAGTTGACGGCGACGCAGCCGGCGTCGCGCATCGTGCGCAACATCTCGAACGTCACCATGCTGGCGCGCGTGATCGCGCTCCATCCCAGGGGAAAGGCCACGTCGCGGCGCAGCGCCTCGCACAGGCTCTCCAGATGATCGCGGCGGGCGGTGAGAGCGTCGTCCCAGAACGGATAGAACGTAGCGCCACCCGAGGCGTGGTAGGCGTTCAGCTCGGCGGCGACGTCGGAGGCGCTGCGATAGCGAAACCCGCGGCCGGTAACGTAGTTCGCACAGAAGGTGCAGCGCGCAGGACAGCCGCGGCTGGTGAGCATGCCGCCAGGCGCGGCCGTGCCAGCGGCGCCGTACCAGCGCGCGTCGAACAGTGCCTGCGCGCGTTGCGGCCAGGCCAGCGTGTCGAGGCTTTCGACGAAGCCGCGCGGGCCGGTATGGTGGAAGCTGCCGTCGGCGGCGCGCACGTGAAGGCCGGGCACCGTGTGGAGGGCGCGGTGGCCTTCGACGACGTCGACGAGGTCCAGAATCGTCTCTTCGGCCTCGCCGCTGACGGCAACGTCGAAGCCGCGCGCAAGCGGCTCGAGCGGCCGCACCGTCGTGTGCGCGCCGCCGGCCACGAACAGCGGACGTTTCCTGGAGCGCCCGCCTGGCGCCGTCGCCGGCCCGTCCACGAGGACCGTCTCGCGCAAGACATCGACGAGCCGATAGGCATGCCACACCCAGCGCGTGAACAGTCCCATGCCGACGATGTCCGGCTCGAGGTCGATCACCGCCTGCGCGATGAGCTCGTGCGATCCTTCGAAAGAGCGCGCCGCCGCATCGATCACCGTCACATCGCAGCCGCGCCCTAGCAGCGCCGCAGCGACGTACTGCAAGCCGAGCAGCGGAGCGCCGAGCCGCTCAGGCGACGGCGGATTGATGAGAACGACGCGTGTCACGCCAGGAACGGGCCGGCCTCGAGCGCTTTCGTGCTGTAAACCTCGCCAAGAACGACGGGGCCGACCGGCACATAAGGAGGAGCGAAGCTCGGGACCGGTCCTTTGCCGAGCACGTTGACGAGCGTGGCGCCCCGATACCAACCGGCAAACCCGTTCGAGTAGACGCGTGCGAACTCCTCGGTCGCGATGGCTGCGTTGGGATCGTCCATTCGCTCCATCAGTACTTCCGAGAGTGCACGAGCGAGCACATCCGGCGTCATGCCGATCCTGCCGGGCGCGATACCTCTCCTCAGCGGGCGTGGTTTGATCGGCGTGTCCGGCGCCTCCCCTGCCGCCACTGCCGCGAACTGCGGGAGCGCCTTGTTGATGGCCATGTAGTAGCTCGCGGCCCAGGTCCGCCATGCCTCCCACGACACCCCGGAGAATGCAGCAGCGACGTCGCCGGGCGCCCCGGCGTTTTGCATCGAGGTATGAACGAGTTGCTCGAACGATGGGCCCGAGAGCGACCCCGGTTTGAGGAACACGTTGCTGGCGTTGACCACGCCGCCGGTGAGCTGCGCGGCCTGAGTCCACTCGTCGACACCCTGCGAAATGCCGCTGAGGGCCGCGTCGATCCACCGGCGCCACGTTTCGATCGGAACCCCGCCCGCGACGCCGCCGGCGTGTGCCTGCCGGACGCGAGGCAACACTGCAGTCACGAGAGCCGCGAGCGTGATCCTCGCCGCGCCGGTCAGCAACTCGCGGCGCGAGAGGTCCGGCCCCTCGCCATGTGAACGCTTGGATGGACGTGGTGACTTATCCATGAGCTCCCCTCGGCAGCGATCCTTGAATGCATCGCTGGGAGGCGAACTTAACACAGCGATCGCCTCGATGACCAAGGCGCCTTGCAAGTAAAGTTCGGCCGTAGGTCACTCGCGCCCGGCTCTGACGCCGTCGAGGGATCAGTTGGCGGTTCGGGAAGGCGGCATGGTGGCGGGCGACGGTCAAGCGGCCCGTCCGCGGCGAGGTGCTTCGCGTGGAGCGACGATCAATTCCAGGGCAGCCCGGCCGCCGGACATTCCAGCTCGACCTGCTGTCAGCATGCGGTCGTACAGCACGACCTCGTCCAGCGTGCCGGTGAAATAACGCGTGAAGCCCTGCGTGCGATTGCCGAGGCTGCCATGATTGATGGCATCGCCCTCGGTCTCATCCAGGGTGAACCACAGGACGGGCTGGTCGGCCGCAACGGCCTCCTGGAACGCTTCCGGAGCGCCCGGTGCCGGCGCCGCGCCGATCAGGACGAGCAGCGGGAGCACCAGCCAGGGCGGACGAGTGTGGCGCATGGCGTGATCCTAGCGCCGCGGTCCCTGCGCACCCACGCGACCGGGACCGCACGCATGCCTAAATCTTGCGCGCGGCCGTGCCGCCGAATCGGGCAGGGCACCGGAATCGACGGCGGCCGCCGCCTTCGAAAGCACGGTCGTACGCGCGCGAAAGGCGCCGCGGCCGTATCCTCCATGCAGAGAAATCGAGGATTTAGCGGTGGGCAGCCTTCCGCCGTCGCTCGCCCGCTCCCCCTGGCACCTCCGTTGCACAAGCGCGCCCATCGTTGCGCGATGCGGCCTCGGCCGCACGGGCCATCCGCAACCGACTAGGAGGACCGAGCATGACTACTACCGATCATTCCGCGCGGCGCCGCCGCGTTCTCTCGCTTTGCGCTGCGCTGGCGCTTCCGCTGCTGGCCGCGACCGCAGGCTTCGCCGAAGAGGCGGCCGAAGCGCCGCCTGCCGTCGATACCGGCGATACGGCGTGGGTGCTCGTGTCCACCGCGCTCGTGCTCATGATGACCCTGCCCGGCCTGGCGCTGTTCTACGGCGGCCTGGTGCGGGCCAAGAACGTCCTGAACGTCCTCATGCAGTGCTTCCTGTCGGCCGGTGTCGTCGGCGTGCTGTGGGTGGTCGTCGGCTACAGCCTGGCCTTCGGTGAAGGCAACTCGTTCATCGGCGACTTCTCCAAGGTGGGCCTGGCGGGAGTGACGCTGGAATCGGTCACCGCCAACTTCGCCTCGCCGCCCCGCAACATTCCCGAATACGTGTTCATCATGTTCCAGGGCATGTTCGCCATCATCACTCCGGCCCTGATCCTGGGCGCGGTGGCCGAGCGCATGAAGTTCAGCGCGTGGCTGGCCTTCATCACGATATGGCTGCTGGTGGTCTATTGCCCGCTCGCGCACATGGTCTGGGGCGGCACGGGCTGGATCTTCAATGCCGGCGCCATCGACTTCGCCGGCGGCCTCGTCGTCCACATGTCCAGCGGCTTCTCCGCGCTGGTTGCGGCCATCATGCTCGGAAGCCGTCGCGGCTTCGGCAGGGAGCCGATGCCGCCGCACAGCCTGCCGCTGTGCCTGATCGGTGCGGGCCTGCTGTGGACGGGATGGTTCGGCTTCAACGCCGGCAGCGCCCTGAGCGCCAGCCCGCTGGCCACGCTGGCTTTCCTGAACACGAGCACGGCCGCTTCCACGGCAACTCTGGTGTGGGCGATCGTGGAGTGGATTCATCGCGGCAAGCCGACCGCTCTCGGCGGCGCCACCGCTGCGGTGGCCGGCCTCGTCGCGATCACGCCTGCCTGCGGCAACGTCTCTCCCATGGGAGCCATCGCCATCGGCGCCGGTGTCGTGGCGGTCTCGTACACGGCCTGCACGTTCCTGAAGCCTGCCCTCGGCTACGACGACTCGCTTGATGTCTTCGGCGTTCACGCTCTCGGCGGCCTGTGGGGAGCTTTGGCGGCAGGCATTTTCGCCGTCACGCTCGGCTCCGGCATCGAGAGCAACGCGCAGCAGATCATGGTGCAGCTGAAGAGCATCGCCTTCGTGGTGGTCTTCGCGCCGGTGGCGACCTTCATCATCCTGAGCGTGCTCAAGATGTTCTTCGGCTCGCTGCGAGTGCACGAGGAAGACGAGGCTGCCGGCCTCGACCTGACCGAGCATGCCGAGACCGCCTATTCGATGGCCGGCGGCAGCGGCCTGGCCATGATGGAGGGAATTGCGCACGAGGTGCACGGCTCGACGCTGACCGCCACCAAACCGAAGATGGCGCACTAGCCTGGGACATGGCGTTGCGGGCCCAGGGCACGCAACGCGCAAGAAGGCACGCTTCATCCTCTTTTGCGTGCTCGACGGAGCCCGATGACCGCGTCAGGGAGCGCGGCATCGGGCTCTTCGTTTTTCGCCGTGAGCGCGGAGGGACGGTTGACGGTGCCTGCAATCGCCGGCTTCCGCTGGCGGAGCGCCGATTGGCGACGTCGCGCGGGCCCTTCGGCGCCCGCTACCGCGTCGTCTGCATCCGCGTCGGCTCGGCCCATGGCCACGCCGGCGGCATCAGCGGATCGTCGGCGCCGCGCGTGCGGCTCTCCTGCACATCCGTGCCCAGCGCTTCGGTGACGCGCGGATCGTCGGCCGCGCGAGGATCATCGAGGCCGACGTGCCTCAGCGCCGCCGTTTCGCCGCCGCCGTCGGAGGCGAGTTGGAGGCCCGAGTTGTCGCGTGCGACCTGCACGCCGCCGTTGTCGAGATTGTAGACGTCCTTGCGCAGCTCCAGACGGCCCTGATCGTTGACGAGCGCCGTGAAGTAGACGATGTGCACCGGGACCTTCTCTCTCAGATTGACCTGCACGGTCTTGCCGGCGCGTATCGCAGCCTGCAGCTTCTGCGGGCTCCATGCCGGATCGTCGCGCAGGAGATATTCGGCCAGCTCCACCGGCTTGCTCACCCGGATGCAGCCATGGCTGAGCGCGCGCGCCTGGGAGGCGAAGTGCCGCTTCCCCGGCGTGTCGTGCAGGTAGACGTTGTACTTGTTGGGCATCATGAACTTGAGACGGCCAAGCGGGTTCTTCGGCCCCGGCTTCTGCCGCAGATGCCCGTCCTTGGTCTGGACGATTCCCTCGCGCCGGAAGTAGCCGCGGTCGCGTTTGGCGATGGGCCAGATCTCCCGGGAGGCGATGCTCTCCGGAATTCCCCATTCCGGGTTGATGACGATGTGCTCGAGGACGTCGCTGAACAGCGGCGTCTGCCAGGTTGGCAGACCGACGATGACCGGGAACTTCATCTGCTCGCGTCCGTCGCTGATGACGCTCAGCTCGAAGGTCGGAATGTTGACGAGGATGTATTCGTCGGCCCCGTCCAGCGTGACGTCGCGCCACCGCTGCATGTTGCGCTCGATGGCCTCGACGATGTCGCGAACCGGACGGTTGAGCTCACGCGCCGTGGTCGGACCGAATGCGCCGTCGGCCTTCAGGCCGCGGTCGGCCTGGAAGTTCTTCACGGCGGTGGCGAGCTCGGTGCTGTAGCGGCACTGCGCCGGGGCCTTCCTGCCGGGCGCAGGCGGTGCCTCCTCGGTGGTGGAGTAGAGATAGCCTTCCGATGCCAGACGCTTTTCGAGTGCCTTGACGCTCGCGCAGTCGTAGGTTCCGCCGCTCGACATCGACTTGTCGCCCGGCACCGCGTGCCAGCCGCCGCCGCGCTCGATGTTCTGATAGCGCGACAGCATGTCGCCGAGTCTGGTCAGCTGGTCGCTGCCCGCGCTGCCAAAGCTCGGCTCGGCATCGTCGAACGTCTCGAAGCTGCCGAAGCCGCGGTCGGTCGTGCGCGCCGGCTGGTAGCTCTCGCGCGGCGGCTCGCTGTGCTGCGGGCGAGCCTGCTCGCGCTGCGGCGCGTATTCGCCGCCGGCAGGCGGATATTCGCGCGGTCTTTGCGGCTGCGGCCGGTAGATCCGGTCATCCGACTGCACTGGCTCGCGATACGTGCGCGGCTGCTCGGCCGGCTCGCTGCGCGGCGCCGGCTCACGGTACGCGGGGCGCGGCACGGGCTCGCGCCGCTGCTGCGGCACCTGGCGATACTCCCGATCGTCGCGACGCTCGGTGGGCCGGTATGCCGGAGGCTGCGCAGGCTCGTACGAGCGAGGGCGGCGTACGCCGTCATCGTCCTCGTACTCATAGTAGCGGGGCCTGCTCTGTACCGGCTCGCGATACGGCGGCCGCGGCTCGTCGGGCTCGTAGTAGCGCGGATCGACCGGCTCGCGGCGGCGCGGAGCGGGCGGGTAGTACGGCTCACGCTGCGGGCGCGGCGGATAGTAGGCGCGCGGCGGATACTGAATGCGCGGCGGCTCGGGCTCGCGATCCGCATACTGCGCCGCGGCCGGAGCGACGTTTGCCAGCAGCGTCATTGCGCCCCCAAGCAGCGCCGCTGCAGTTCTGGCAACGTGGCGGTCGTTGCCGCACCTGGTCGAGCTCATGGCGACGGCTCGCACTCCTTGCCCGTGGGGCGTTGCATGCGCTGGCCCCTTGATGGTGGCCGCGCGTCGGGATTCACGCTTTCAGCGTAGCCGCACAATGATGGATCAACCATGTCGATCGGCAAGTTTGCGGTAACGCTCGTGGCGCCGTTGCAAGCTTCAGGCGAATGCGGACGTTCGCCGCAGCGGCGCATTCCGTGATGCCGGTGCAAGCATGCGTGCGCTGGCGTTCGGCCTTCGTGCGGTCGTGAATCCGGCACTCGCGCGGCCAGGCATGGCGGCACCGCGCGCCCGGCGGCGTTGCGGCGCCAAACACCCTTCTTGGCCTGCGCCGGTCGGGTTAGACTCATCGCAGCCTCGGGGGAGGCGGCAGGCGGAGGCACGTTTCTCGTCCGGAGGGTCTGACTCATGTCCGCACGTCCCCGGCGTTCGTTTGCCTCGCTCTGTGCCTGGACCGCGGTTGCGCTCGGCTTCGTTGCGACCGTGCCGTCGGTCGAGCCCGCCTCCGCAGGCGGCGTGATCGCGCGCGCCCTGCGACGCTCGACGGCCATCAGCGGCCACTCCGGCCGCTGGCTGATCGACGGCAAGGGCCGCATCGTCACACTTCACGGCGTCAACATGGTGGCCAAGCTGCCGCCCTACGATCCGGCCGCTCTCGGCTTCGGCGAGGACGACGCGCAGTTCCTGGCCGGCGAAGGCTTCAACACCGTGCGCCTCGGCATCATCTACAAGGCGCTGGAGCCGGTGCGCGGGCAGTACGAGGATGCCTACCTCGAATCCATCGCCGCCACCGCGCGCATGCTGGGGCGCGCAGGCATTCACGTGCTCGTGGACTTCCATCAGGATCTCTTCAACGAGCGCTTCAGCGGCGAAGGGTTTCCGGATTGGGCGGTGATCGACGACGGCCTGCCGGCCGAGCCGGACGCCGGATTTCCGGGCAACTACTTCCTCATGCCGGCGCTGTGGCGCGCGTTCGATCATTTCTGGGCCAACGACGCGGCACCCGACGGCACGCCGCTGCAGGACGCGTATGCCGACGCGTGGGCACACGCCGCCACGCGCCTTCGACGCGAACGCGCGGTCTTCGGCTACGACATCTTCAACGAGACCTGGCCCGGCTCGCAGTACCCGACGTGCATCAATCCTGAGGGCTGCCCGGTCTTCGACGCCACCGCCACCGAGTTCGCCAGGAAAGTGTTCGCGCGCATCCGTCAGGCTGACACGCAAAAGCTGGTTTTCTACGAGACGCATCCAGTGTTCGGCGCAGGCGCCGACGTGCACATCGGCGACACCGGCGACGACAACGCCGGCTTCTCCTTCCACGTCTACTGCCTCGGCGCCGCCGCCGGCGTGCCCGAGCAGTACCTGGGAATGCTTGCGTGCCCGCTCGGCATCGATCGTCCTTTCGAGCGGGCGCAGGCGCAGAGCGATCGCACCGGCGACGCGCTGCTGATGAGCGAATTCGGCGCCACGGACGACCTTGGCGCGCTCTCGCGCGACGTCGAAGCCGCCGAGCGTCACATGATGTCGTGGCAATACTGGTCGTACTGGAACCGCGACCCGTGCTGCGACCGACCGCACGAAGGCGTGATCATCGATCCTGCGCTCCCGCCAACGCCCGACAACCTCAAGCAGGCCAAGCTCGACGTGCTCGTGCGGCCGTACCCGCGCGCCGTTGCCGGCACGCCGGTCTCGTATGATTTTCACGCCGACGCCGCGGATCGTCTGTTCGAGCTCGTCTACGAGAGCGACCCGGCGGTGCGGGCACCCACCGAGATCGTCGTGCCGGCGCGCCACTATGCGGGCGGCTACACGGCGAAGGTGACGGGCCCTGCGCGCGTCGTCTCCCGGCCCGGTGCCGAGCTGCTGAAGCTCCGCACCACCGGTGCAGGCCCGGTGCGCGTCGAGGTGCGGCGCGCTCCGTGACGCCGCTCGTGGCTGCAGTCCTCTACACGATGATTCCTGCCGCGTCAGCGAAGCACTTCGCACACCGCTTCATTCGGCGTAGCCGGAGGATGCACGCAGTACGTTGCGCGAAGCTGCTTGCTGGAGAACTTCCCGCTCATGCGGGCCCAGTGGTGGGAAGCATCGGCGCAGGCGAAATTGGCGCCCACGAAGCTGCCGAGTGGCGGGACCATGATCTTGCCGCCGTAGGCTGTGACGCCGGCGGGATTGATGAAGGCCAGATCGATTTCAGCCGCTCGGATGTCGGACAGGTTCGAGATCTTGATGAAGCAACCGTCCGACGGCGATGCCGACACCGGACTGCTGGCCAGAGTCGCGGCCGAAGCGGGCGCGGCTGCGAGCACGATCAAAAGGGCGAATGTCGCTGAGATTCGTGGCATTGGGTGTTCTCCTTTTCCGCAATCGCGCGTGCGACGACATTGGCGGTGGCATCGGCGAGCGGTCAAGGGCCTTGGGAACTTTCGGCTTGCGGGTGCGGCGTCCGGGAGCGGGCCACCAACGCGGGCCTCGCGCACGATGCGCTGCGCGGCGAACGTACCGACGGCGTCTTAAGGCATCGCGCAGACTGGCGCACGGGATGCGCGTCAGCCGAGAAACCGCGCGCGCACCATGTCCAGCGCCGCTTGCCGCGACGTCACCGTCCCCTCGAGCTGAGCATCCTCGACGGCCTGCAGAATCTCGCGGTAACGCGGCCCGGGCGGCAGTCCCATGGCCTTCAGGTCCTCCCCCGTCAGCAGGCGCGGCGGCCGCATCTGTTCCGGCGGAAGCTCGGCAAGCGCCTTCTTCGCGAACTCGTGATGCGACAGGTCGCCGCTCGAAGAGAGCGCGTCGATGCGGGTCAGCTCGAGCAGCTCCTCGATCCCTTCCTGACGCAGAAAACGCTTCAGCGTCGACGACCGCATCTGCGGGGCCGTGGTGTGTCGCAGGTGCTGATCGACGAGCCACGCCACTCGCTCGGCGACGGCATTGCTTCGACGGAGCCGGCGGCAGATCGCCGTGGCCATCCCGGCGCCGATGGCAGGATGCCCGTAGAACGTGCGGCGGCCGTCTTCGGTGGTCGCCGCCGTCTGCGGCTTGGCGATGTCGTGCAGCAGCACGCCCAGGGCCAGCGTCTCGCTGCACGGACGTGGAAGATGACCCAGGCACATCATCGTATGCGTGAAGACGTCGCCCTCGGGGTGGTGATCCGGCGACTGCATGCACGTCTTCAGGAGAGAGACTTCGGGCAGCACATGCTCGAGCAGCCCGAGCTGCTCCATCAGCTCGAAGGCGCGCCGTGCATCGCCTTCGGTGAGCATGCGGACGATCTCCTCGCCGATGCGCTCGGCCGATACCTCCTGGATGTGCGCGGCGACGCGCGCGATCGCAGCGGCGGTGGCCTCCTCGATCGAGAAGCCGAAGCGGGCTGCGAAGCGCACCGCGCGCAGCAGCCGCAGGCGGTCCTCCGCGAACCGCTTGCCCGGATCGCCGACGGCGCGAACGATGCCAGCGGAAAGATCGGCCTTCCCGCCGACGAAATCATGGACACGGCCCGCCACCGGATCCTCGAACATCGCGTTGATCGTGAAGTCGCGACGCAACGCATCCGCTTCCATGCTCGAATAATGAACGGAGGTGGGCCGGCGGCCGTCCACGTAGTCGCCGTCCTCACGGAAGGTCGCGACCTCGAAATGATGCCCGTTGGCCGGCACGAGCAGAATTCCGAACTGCCGGCCGACCGGGATCGTGCCTTCGAAGAGCGACTCGACGTCGTCGGGCAGCGCCGAGGTGGCGATGTCGAAGTCGGAGGGCTCGCGGCCGAGCAGCGTGTCTCTCACGCAGCCGCCTGCGAACACGGCCTGGTGGCCGTGCTCCTGCAGCGTTCGCACGATCGAGAGGGCGGCCTCGCGCAGCATGGCGCGATGGTCCCATGGGCAGTGTAGCCGGTAAAGGCCCGGATCGCGGACTTTGCACGAGCATGTGCATGCAGAGCGCGCCACGAGCGGCGGCCACTGCCTGGCACCGCGCGCCGCGCCGTCGATGCCGGCCGTCACTGGCGGTGCAGCGGCATCCGGGGCAGGATGCGCGACCGTGAGCGAGGCCGCGCGACTTCTTCCTCTCCTGCCGTCGGTCGACCGAGTTCTGTCGAGTCCGGAAGCCGAAGAGCTCGAAGCCTTCTCGCGCGGCGCCGTCACCAGCGCGGTACGCGGGGTGCTCGAATCCCTGCGCGAGCGCATTCGAAGCGGGGGCAGCGTCGGCGCGGGTGACATCAGCATTGCCGCCGTCGTCGACGCCGCCAGCCGCAGCCTGCGCGCGGCCAACGGCGCGCGCCTTCGGCGCGTCGTCAACGCCACGGGCGTGGTTCTGCACACCAATCTCGGCCGCGCCTGGCTCGCGGATGCAGCCATGCAGGCCGTCGTCGATGCCGCCGGCGGCGCCTGCAACCTCGAGTACGATCTGGCGCGCGGCGAGCGCGGCGACCGTGACGATCTGGTCGAGGAGCACCTGTGCGAGCTGACCGGCGCCGAGGCCGCCACCGTCGTCAACAACAACGCCGCGGCGGTGATGCTGGTGCTGAACACGCTGGCCGACGGTCGCGAGGTGATCGTCTCGCGCGGCGAGCTGATCGAGATCGGCGGTGCGTTTCGGATACCCGAGATCATGAGCAAGAGCGGGGCCATCCTGCGTGAGGTCGGGACCACCAACCGCACGCACGTGTCCGACTACCGCAGCGCCGTCGGTCCGCGCACTGCGCTGTTCATGAAGGTTCACACCAGCAACTACCGCATCGTGGGTTTCTCCTCGTCGGTTGCCATCGAAGAGCTGGCCGCGCTGAAGACGGAGCTGCAGCAGGAGGACTCAGCCGGCGTCGTTTCCGCGGATCCCCCCGACGTTGCAGCTCGCCAGCCCCTGCACGTGATCGAGGACCTGGGTGCGGGCGCCCTCGTCGATCTGACGCAGTGGGGACTGGCGCCCGAGCCGCTGGTGGGCGAGCGCGTGCGCGCCGGCGCCGACATCGTCACCAGCAGCGGCGACAAGCTGCTGGGCGGCCCGCAGTGCGGGATCATCGTGGGCAGGCGCGAGCTGATCGAGCGCATGCGCCGCAATCCGCTGAAGCGCGCGTTCCGTTGCGACAAGATGACGCTGGCGGCGCTGGAGGCCACGCTGCGCGTGTACCGCTACGACCCGGCACCGCAGATCGAAATCCCGACCTTGCGCTACCTGCTGCGGCCCGTCGAGGATCTGCGCATCGTCGGCGAGCAGGCGCTGGCGCTGCTCGCAGCGCAGCTCGGCGACGAATTCGCTCTCGAGCTGGTCGAGACCCGCGCGCAGTCCGGCAGCGGCTCGCAGCCGGAGGTGGCCATCGCTTCGCTGGCCATCGCGGTGCGCTCGGCCGCGCACAGCCCCGACGCCATCGCCCGCCGCTTCCGCGCCGCCGATCCTCCCATCATCGGTCGCATCGAGCGCGACACCTTCCTTCTCGACCTGCGCCTGATCGACGATCCACGCGATCTCGTTCCGCATCCGGGCCAGGCTTGAGCATGTCGCAGACCGACATCTCCAGACCCGATCCGATCAAGGCGATCGTCGGCACGGCCGGGCACATCGACCATGGAAAGTCCGCGCTGGTGCGGGCGCTGACCGGCATCGAGCCGGACCGACTGCCCGAGGAGCGCGAGCGCGGCATCTCCATCGAGCTCGGTTTCGCGTACCTGGCACTGCCGGGCGGCGAGCGCGTCGGCGTCGTGGACGTGCCGGGGCACGAGCGCTTCATCCGCCAGATGCTCGCCGGAGCACACGGCTTCGATCTGGTGCTGGTCGTGGTCGCGGCCGACGACGGCGTGATGCCGCAGACCGAGGAGCACTTCGACATCGTCCACCTTCTCGGCGTGCGCCGCGCGATCTTCGTCATCAGCAAGGCCGATGCGGTGGCGCCCGAACGCGTCGAGCAGGTCCGCGAGGAGATCGAGATCCTTGCCGCCGGGACGCCTTTCGAGGATTCGCCCGTCATGGCCGCCTCCGCACTTACCGGAGAGGGCATCGAGCCGCTGCGCGAGCTCATCACGCGCACCCTGGCCACGCTCCCGCCGCGCCAGACGGCGAAGCTGCCGATCCTGCGCATTCCGGTCGACCGGGTCTTCGTCATGAAGGGCCACGGCGTCGTCATCACCGGCACGGCCCTGTCGGGCGCCGTCGCCGTCGGCGACGAGGTGCGCGTGCTGCCGGCCGGCAACGTCGGTCGCGTTCGCGAGGTGCAGGTGCACGGCGCCGCTGCGGCGTTTGCAGGCGAAGGGCAGCGCGTCGCGCTCAACCTCTCGGGGCTCGGAAAGGACGACGTCGCCCGCGGCGACACGATCGCCGGCATGGGCGCCGAGCTGACGACGTCGCGGCTGGACGTTCGCGTCGAGGTCCGGCCGAGTGCGGGCCGAGCACTGGAATCGCACGTGACGGTGCGTCTGCATCACGGCACGCGCGAGACGATGGCACGCCTCATCTGGCTCGATGGCGTGCGCGAGGTCGCGCCGCGCTCCTGCGCGTACGCACAGCTGGTGACCGAGGAGCCGCTGGTCGCATGCATCGGCGACCGCTTCGTCATCCGCGATCAGACCGCGCAGCGCACGCTCGGCGGCGGCGTGGTACTGGTGGCCAGGGCCGAGCGTCACCGCGTGGCACGCGTGAAGATGGCGCCGCTGCTCGAGGCGATGGAGAAGGGAGAGCCCGCCGACCGCCTTGCGGCGGTACTGGAGATGTCGCCTGCGCTCGCGCTCGACCCGCGCGAAGCGGCGCTGGCCGCGGGCATCGATGCCGACTCCATTGCCGCCATCGCGGGCGACCAGCAACGTGGCAGCCCTGCAGGTCGCCACGGCAACTCCGCGCCGCAGATCGAGGCCTTGCCCAGGGGCGGTCCGCCGCAGGTGCTGCTGTCGGCGCAGCGCGGCCGCCAGTTTCGCCAGCACCTTCTCGATGCGGTCGCGGCCCATCACCGCCAGCATCCCAACCTGCCGGGCATAGACCTCGAGCACCTGCGCGGAGCGCTTCGGCCCGTGCTGGACGCGCGTCTGTTTCGCATGATCACGGACGATGTCATCGCTTCCAAGCAGCTCGCGCGCCGCGGCAACCTGCTTCACGAGCCGTCGCACGCGCCGAGCCTTGCCGGCCTCGATGACGAGCTGGCGGCCAAGGTGCTGGCGCGCCTGCGAGCCGCGCAGAACATGCCGCCGCTGCTCAAGGAGCTGGCCGACGAGCTGCGCGTGGACGTCAAGCGCGTGACGACCGTGGCCGGCGTCCTGGTCGAGAGGGGCGAGGCGGTCAAGGTGCTGTCCGACATGCTCTTCGCCCGCGAGGCCATCGATGCGATGGCCGCCGCGCTGCGCGAGCATCTGACGGGCCGAGGCGAGATCACGGCTTCGGGCTTCCGCGATCTCATTTCCGCCTCGCGCAAGTACTGTATACCTTTGCTCGACTACTTCGACCGAAGCGGTCTGACGGTTCGCGTGGGCGACGTGCGCAAGCTGCGTCGCGGCTGAGCGCGTTTTTTCAGGAGGCACAGCGATGGCGGCAACGACGAAGTCCCGAACCTCCAGCAAGCGCGCGCCTGCGCGCGGGCGCACCGCCACCAAGAAGACGGTGCGCGCGAAGGCTGGAGGCGGCACCGGTCGTGCGGCGCTGAAGGCAAGGCCAGCGGTGCAGCTGACGGCCGAAGTCACCTCGGGCGGCTGCGCGTGCAAGCTTGGCCCCGCCGACCTGCGCGGCATCCTGTCGAAGCTTCCCTCGGTCCCGCATCCCAGCGTGCTCGTGGGCACCGAGACGGCGGACGATGCCGGCGTCTACAAGATCGGCCCGACGCAGGCGCTGGTGGCCACCGTCGATTTCTTTCCACCGATGGTGGACGACCCGTACACGTTCGGCCAGGTGGCGGCCACGAACGCCCTCAGCGACGTCTACGCGATGGGCGGTAAGCCGATGCTGGCGCTGAGCATCGTCGCGTATCCGTCGGCGAAGCTGCCGATGGAGATCCTGTTGCGCATCATGGAAGGCGCCAGCGAGCGCGTGCGTGCCGCGGGCGCCGTCATCATCGGCGGGCATTCGGTCATCGACACCGAGCTCAAGTACGGCCTGGCCGTCATCGGCTCGGTGCATCCGCGCCGCATCTTCCGCAACGGCGGCGCACGGCCCGGCGACGAGCTGGTGCTGACCAAGCCGCTCGGCACCGGCATCGTGTGCTCGGGCATCAAGAAGCGTGTCGCACGCGAGGACGAGATCGGCTTCGCCACGGCATCGATGACCACGCTCAACGACGTTGCCGGCTCGCTGCTGCACGAGTACGGCGCTCGTGCCTGCACCGACGTCACCGGCTTCGGGCTTGCAGGGCACGCCACCGAGATGGCCGAGGCCTCCGGCGGCGTGCGCTTCGAGATCGATTCCAACCAGATCCCGCTGCTGCCCGGCACGGCCCGGCTGGCCGAAGACGGCTTCCTGACCGGCGGCTCCAAGCGCAATCGCGAGTGGCTGGGGCCGCGGCTTGCGTTCGGGGCGGACGTGGCGCCGGCGCTGCGCGAGGCCGCCATCGATCCGCAGACCTCGGGCGGACTGCTGGTGGCGCTCAGGCCGGGCCGCGCCGAGCGGTTCGTCGAGGCGCTGCACAAGAAGGGCCTGCGTCCGGCGCTCATCGGCCGTGTGGTCGAACGGCCGAAGTCGTCCAAGGTCGTGGTGGCGATCCACTAGGACGCTGCCCGTGCAGGCGATCCGTGGCGCGCGCGGCGCACGCGAGGCCTTGTCACCCCGGCTCGCCAGCCTTGGAATGAACGGCCGAAACACGCATGATCGGCCATCGCCGCGCCGACGCCGCTGCTCGAGCCGGCCGCGCGGGCAATCGAAGTCACTTCTGCGTTAGGAGAGCACGATGTTGGATATGCTGACTCGTATCGGGCGCGTTTCGCGCGTGATCTGCATGCTGGGAGCCTTGACGATGGTCGCGGCATGCGACCCCGGCAAGCCCGGCGACGATGACCATGCCAAGCCGGCCAACGCGCCCGCAGCCACACCGGCCGCCGCTCCCGCCTCCGACAAGGCGCCGGCCGCCGATGCCGCCAAGAACGATGGCAGCCCCGTCATTGCCACCTACGCCGGCAAGTCCTTCACCGAGAACGACTACAAGGAGGCTACCGCCAGCCTCAACGCTCGCGCGCGCAAGAGCCTCAACGACAGTCCGGACCGGCGCAAGCAGTTCATCGAGAACCACATTCTCTCCAAGCTGATCTTCGAGGAAGGCGTCAAGCGCGGCCTCGACAAGAAGCCGGAAGTCCGCAAGAAGCTCGACGAGCTGCAGCAGCACCTGGTCGTGCAGCAGGTGATGGAGGAGCAGCAGGAAGCGACGGTCACCGACGAAGACGTCAAGGCGTACTACGACGCGCACCAGCAGGAATTTTCCACCGAGCGCGTCAAGGCCAGCCACATCCTGGTCGACGACGAAGCGCTGGCGCGCGACATTCACGCCCAGGTCAAGGCGGACCCGTCGAAGTTCTCCGAGCTGGCCGCCAAGCATTCCAAGGACCTCTCCAACGCCAAGCGCGGCGGCGACCTCGGCCTGTTCGGCCGCGGCCGTATGGTCAAGGAGTTCGAGGAAGCCGCATTCGCCCTGCAGAAGGACGGCGACATCTCGGAGCCGGTCAAGACGCGCTTCGGCTGGCACATCATCCAGCGCACCGGCCGCGAGGACGGCACCATCCAGCCGTTCGATCAGGTCAAGAACCAGATCAAGGTGAAGCTGGTCAGCGAACGCCGCCGCGAGAAGACGACCGGCTTCCTCGAAGAGCTGAAGCAGAAGAACCAGCTGAAAATCGATGAAGCGGCGCTCGCCAGCGCCAAAGCCAGCGACGCGCCGGCGGAAGAAGAGGCGGCTCCTGCAGGCGGCCACTGACGGCCCGCCAGCACCCCTCCCGACAACGCCTGTCCAAGAAAAGGCGGCCAAGGCTCCCGTGGCCGCCTTCCTTTTCCGCGCGGGCGCTAGCGACGCCCGTCCAACGCTCGACGCTAGAGAGAGCCGTAGTAGTGATCGGCTAGCCCTTCATCGTCGTACGCGTCGATGCGGATCGGCTTGACGTCATCGGCCGGCTTGAACGGCACGCGTAGACGCACCGCCGACCCGTTCGGCTCGACGTAGGCTACGGTGTCCTCCTCGACGCGCGCCCGGACTCTGGCCAGCGAATTGTCGTCGGCTGCCGAGACGATGACGTCGTAGGTGCCGTCGCCGGTGGATTCGATTGCATCGATTCGAATGCGCGGCGGTGCGTGCCACTGGCCTTCCTGCCCTTCGGGCGTGACGCGCAAGGTGAGCTCCGGCTCCAGCACGATGCCGTGCGAGCCTTCGGTCAGGAACAGCTTGACCTTGGGTGGATCGGCGGCGGTGCCGAGCAGCCGCACGCGGAAGTCGAGCTGCTTCATGGCTGCCGGCGCCAGCTCCTCGATCATCTCGCTGCCCTCGACGATCTCGAAGTGCTCCGAGAGCGGGTTCTCCAGCCGCACGCGCAGGCGCGTCGCGGGACCGTCGCCGCGATTCTCCACGTCCACGTGCACTTCGAGCGAGCCGTCCTCGCCGGCGGCGGGCGCGATGCGGTGGCGGAAGGCCAGGTAGGGACGCGGCGCCTCCTGGATCGTCAGCACGACGGGCTGCGTCTTGGTGATCTCGCCTTCATCGTCGAACAGCAGCGCGGTGACGCGCACGCGGCCGGTGCGGGCGCCGAGCGGCGGCTTGGCCTTCAGCGTCCAGCTGCGCGTGGCCCCTGGATCGATCCGACCGAAGGCGACGGCCTTGCCCGTCAACCCGGCGCTGGTGGATTCGAGGAGGCCCCGCAGCCGGTAGTAGGGCGCACCGGTCTTGTTGGTCAGGCGCACCTCGACTTCGCTCTCGACCCCGGCCTTCAGCGGCGTCAGCGGCCGCACCTCCAGCTGAAAATCGTTGGTGCCGGACGGGCGCGGCCCGAACGTCCAGTCCAGGCCGCGCTGGTACATGAAGTCGACGATCTCGGAGTCGGCCGACTCGCTGGTGAGCTGCAGGAATTCGCGCGCGCCGTCCATCATGGCCGTTGCCGATACGCTGCCGTGGTTGCGCATCATGGCTGCAGCGATCTCGAGCGTACGGTCGACCTTCTTGTCATCCTCGAGCTGGCCGTCCTCCTCGGCCTCCTCGGGGTGGGTCAGGAGCCGCTCGGCTTTCTGCGCATCGGCTTCGGGGAAGTCTTCGGCGAAGGCGATCGTGTAGGCCGGCTTGCGCGGCTCGTCGTCAGCCCATTTCGGCCGGCGCAGCCAGAACGGCAGGTCGGAGCGGTGGGCGGGGAAGGGAATGGAAAGGCGGCCCTGACCGACGCGGAACGTCAGCACCTCGACGTCGGGCGCCAGGCCGCCGCCGGGGATGGGCTCGCCATTGGGCAGGAAGTGGCCGACGGTCATCTTGAGCGTGCTGTCCGGATCCAGGGGATACGTCTTTTGGATCGTGCCCTTTCCGAAGCTGTGCTCTCCGACCACCAGGGCGCGGTCGTGGTTTCGAAGGCTGGCCGCCAGCAACTCGGAGCCGGAGGCCGTCATGGGCGAGGCCAGGAATAGGACCGGCAGATCGCGAAACGGGGTGTCGGGCGTGGCGCGGATCTCGGTGGCCAGTCCACGCGCGGCGCGGCCCTCGCGGCCGGCGGTATTGATGAGGACGCCCTCGTCCAGGAACAGGTCGCCGATGGCCGAGCTGCCCAGCATCGAGCCGCCCGAGTTCTTGCGCAGGTCCACGATCACGCCCTTGACCTTGCCCTCATCGACGGCGTCGGCGACCTGGGTGCGGAAGTCATCGGGCGTGGTCTGGCTGAAGTGCGTGATTTCCGTGTAGAGCACGTCGCCCGGCAGCGTCTTCGTGGTGACCGACGGGATCGTGACGATTCCGCGAGTGACTGTCACCTGCCTGGGGGCGGGCTCGTCCTTGCGCTGGATCGTCAGGACGACGCGCGTGCCTTCTTCGCCTCGGATGCGCTCGACGGCGTCCGTGACCAGGATGTTCTTTGCCGACATCTCGTCGATGCGCAGGACCTGGTCGCCGTCCTGCAGGCCCGCCTTCTGCGCGGGCGACCCCGCATAGACAGACAGCAGCACGAGGTGATCGTTGCGCGTGCCGATGCGCGCTCCGATGCCAGCCAGCTTGCCCTGGAACTGGATGTTGTGCTCGGCCTGCCGCTTCTCGTCGAAGACAGCGGTGTACGGATCGAGCGCGCCGACGACGCCGCTGAGCAGAAAGGACTCGAGCGGCGGCATTTCCTTGGGACGCTGCCGCACGCAGTGCTCGACGAAGCTGCCGATGATGCGCAGCGGCTCCTCGAGGCCCCGCACGCCGGCATCGCGCGGCAACTCCACGCGCAACTCGCAGTCGGGGCTGGTGAGCAGCCAGGCGGTCTCTTCCAGTTTCTTGGCCTGGAAATCCTCGATGTCGCGCTCGTACGCATCGAGCGCTTCCTTCATCAGGCGCTTGGGCTGGAGCTCATCTGCGAACAGGTATTGGCGCTCGAGGAGGGACAGCCCGGGCCCGAGCGCTGCGGCCGCGCAGGGGGCGGCGGCCAGAAGAACGAAGATGTAGGTAGCGGCGAGCTGGGGCAGGAGGAGGCGGGCCAGCCGGCAAAGGAGGTTTCGTCGCAAGTCGGGCCGTCCGTTCCTTCGTGCCGCGCAGGAATTGTCAGGATGCGGCAGAGAGAAACGGTATCGGCCCGACGAGCGACGGAAACAACTTTTACAGCCAGCCCTGCTTCACGAGCAGAACCGCTGCCTGAGTGCGATTGCCGACGCCGATCTTGCGGAAGATGCGCTTGAGCTCCGACTTCACCGTCTCGCGGGAGACGTGGAGGCTCACGGCGATCTCCGCATTGGTCAGGCCGTCGCAGACGAGGCGCAGGATCTCCTTCTCACGTTCGGTGAGGTTCGGGCGCGGACGCTCGGGATCGAGCTTGTAGGCGCTGTTCGAAGCCATCGGCCGCATCGGTGCCCCGCTGCCCCTAACACCAACGCCCGTACCATGCATGGGATTGCTCTCCGAATAGATTCCGTTGGATTCGATTTTCACAGGTGCCTTCCTTGTAGTTGGTCTGCAGGTCTGTCTTGCGTAGATGAACGAAAGAGCGAGCACTCTTCATAGGCAAGTAGTGTGCCACGTTTAAGGGACGGCGAAAACCCTGAGCACGAGTTAAGTTCGTGGAAAACCGAGGTTTTCCAATCTGTTGCCGAGGAAGGGGTAAGTCCCGATCGTTGCGCATGTGCAAGAGGCGCCGAGACTGCTGCGCAGATGCCCGAAATAAGCCTCGAATCGGGGACTATTGCACGGAAGCGGTGGTGTCGTCGCGGTGCTGCTCGATCGCCACGGCCAGGTCGTACTTGGGATCATCGAGCGTGCCGCGGACGCGGCGGCCCTGGATGAAGATCGTGGGCGTCGACGTGATGGCAAGGCGCGCGCCGGCGCGGCAATCCTCGATCACCGCCGGCAGAGTCTGCTTGCTGTCGAGACAGGCCCGGAACTTGTCCAGGTCCAGCCCGATCTTGCCTGCCAGCCGCACCAGGTTCTCGGCGAAGAGCTGGCCCTGGTTCTCGAACAGGATCTGCGTCATGGGCTCGAGCTTGCCCTGCTGCCCGGCGCACTCGACGGCCTGCGCCGCCTTGCACGCGTTGGGATGGATCGACGCGGGCACCGCCTCGTTGCACGAGGCGTCCAGCGGAAAGTGCCTGTGGACCAGCTCAACCACATCGGGCTGCCGCTCGCGAAGCTTGACCAGCGTCTGAAAGTTCTTGCGGCAGTGGCCGCACTCCATGTCCGAGAAGTCGACGATGGTGACCTTGCCGGCCTTCGGCGCCTCGTGCCCTTCGCGAAGCAGGCTGGCGACGTCAACGACGGGCAGCGCCGTGTACCAGGCATAGAAGTCAGGGTCGGCTGCTCGCGCCTCTTCCAGAGAGCCGATGCCGGCCGTGGCCGTGGCACGCGGCCATGTCACCAGGGCAAGAAAAGCGACGGCGACCACTGCACCGGCCAGCGTCATGCCGGCGGCGCCTGCCGTAAGGCCCTGCGAGCCCAGACGCCGCGCCTGTCGCGAAGCGGCGAGGACCAGCGCCGTCAGCGCCAGCGCCACCACGTACAGGCCCATGCACAGCAGGCACACGGTCTGCAGGACCGCTGCCGAAATGACCGCCATGTATGCGGAAAACACCACGGCGCCGATGACCAGGATGGTTGCCAGCCGTAGATGTGTCTGCTGGCGGGCACCGCTGGATCTGGCGGCCATGAAGAAGAGGACGGCCATCGTCACGTAGGCGGCCAGCGCCAGCCACGCCACGGGAATCCCTGCCAGCCTGGCGTAGGAGCTCGACAGCACGGCGTCGCAGTTGATGGAGCTGTTGACGCTGCAGAAGCTCTCGTAGGTCGCGCCCATCGAGGCAATCTGCGCGTGAACGTACGAGATGGTCGCGGCGATGCCCACGCCCACCAGCGAGGCAGCAGCGGCCATGAACAGAGTGCGGGCCAGCGCGCGCCGCTGCTGTGGAAACGAGGCGTCCAGAGAAGACTCCGAGGCGAGCGGGAACCCTAACGACGCGTACCCAGGTTTGCAACTTTGCCGGCTCGCGCCAGTGCTTCCGCTTCCGCGTCCCTCCCGAGCTGCCGCAGGCACGCAATGGCTGCGTGCAGCGCCTGCACCGGTGCGCCGGGCATGGAGGCCGACGCCTTGTAGTCCTCGACGGCAGTCTGACAGCCTTGCACGCGCTGGCGCGCCACTCCGCGATTGAAGCGCACCAGGGCGGTGTCGCCGCCGAGCGAGATGGCCGCGTCATAGGCGGCGATGGCCTCGTCGTTGCGGCCGGCTGCCAGCAGCGCCTCGCCATGCTCGACGCGCAGCGCGGGATGCTTCGGAGACAGCTCAACGGCGCGGCCGAAGGCGTCGGCGGAATCGCCATGCCGCTGCAGGACGCGATAGACGAGCGCGATGTTGTGCCAGGCGCGGCCCAGACGCGGGTCCTGCTCGAGCGCCCGGCGATAGGCTGCTTCGGCTTCCGTGAAGCGGCCGGAGCGTACCAGCGCATTGCCGAAATTGTAGGCGGCGACGGTATAGCCGGGGTGGATGGCCAGCGCCTCGCCGAAGTGGCGGCGCGACTCCTCCAGTCGCCCGAGGTGTCCGAGCGCCGAGCCGAGCTCCATGTGTGCGCGTGCGCTGCGAGGCACCGCCGCCACCGCCGATTGGAACAACGAAACGGGCGTGCGCCATTGCGCGGCTCGCCGCATGTCGACGGCCATCCAAGTCGCGGCAACCAGCGCGAAGCCGGCCAGGGAGGCGGCGGCGCTCCGGGAGCGAGGCAGCCAGGCGAAGCCGGCACGTCGCGGCGTGGCCGCAGCCGTTCCAACCGCGGCCTGCAAGACCGCCGCCGCGCCGATGCACAGCAGAGCGGAGGGCAGATAGAAGAGGCGCTCGCCCATCACCGTGCCAATCGGGTAGACGACATTGGACACGATCGAATACGACGCGGCCGCCAGCAGCACGGAGGCCGCCACGGCCGGCATGGTGCGTCGCCACCGCCACGCCGCCCATGCGCATAGCGTGACCACGGCCAGCGCCAGCAGGGAATACCGATCGGCGAGGAAGCCTTCTCCGATGCCGAGAGCGTCGTAAGAGTAGTCGATGCTCAGGCGCTGCGGCCACATCGTCAGCCACAGGTACCGGCCAAGCACCGAGATGGCGCCGAGCAGGCGCGTCGGCAGCGGCAACACGCTGAGCTGGTTGTCGAGGATGTCGTCCTCGGCATCGGGCAGGGCAGGGCCCTCGGCCGCAACGCGCATCAGCGCGTACACGGAGAATGCGAACGTCAGGACGACAGTGGCCAGGACGTCGCGCGTGGCGAGCGTGCGCCGCGCGGGCAGCGCATCGCCGGCGCGCGCCGCATCGCTGGCTTGGATGCGTGTGGCGCCGCTGCCGCGCGCCGCATCGCTGGCTTGGATGCGTTTGGCGCCGCTGCCGCGCGACGCGTCGCCGGCGCGTACGCGTGTCGGGCCGCCGCCGCGCGCCTCTGCTCCGAACACGAGCGCGAACACGAGCGGCGCCGCAAGCACCGTCACCGTGTTCTCCTTGCACATCATTCCGGCAACGACCGCTGCCGCAGCCGCCGCCAGATAACCGGGCCTGCCGCTGCGACGATAGCGCAGCGACCAGGCGGCCGCCGCCAGGAACGCGGCGGCCGCGCCGAGCTCGGCGCGGCCCACGGCCCAGATGACGGCCTCGCTGTGAATGGGCAGCAGGCAGGAGGCCAGCGCCGCCACGGCAGCGCTCCACGGAGCAAGGCCGAGCGCGCGGCCGAGCACGAACACGAGCCAGCTCACCAGCGCATGCATCAGGTAGTTGGTGACGTGAAAGGCGAACGGCGACAGGCCGGCGGCCGCGCGGTTGAGCGCGAACGAAAGCGTGGCCAGCGGCCGGTAGCCGGGCGCATCGGCGCGGCCGCCGCCCCACCACGAGAAGCTCGAGAAGATGCCCGAGATATCGAGAGGTCCGACGACCCATTCGTTTTCGACGATGGCGTTGATGTCGTCGGAGACGAACTCGGCCCGCACGCCGGGCCAGTAGGCCGCGGCCGTCAGCGCCAGGGCCGCAGCGAAAACGGCGACGGGAAAAGCGGCGTTCTGCGGCCGCACGCCGTGCCTCAGGCCGCCATCGATGGAAGGCAAGAGCGTGGCACGCGCACGCGGCCGGTCATCATCCGCGGACGGCGACGGCGTTGCTTACCCACATCCTCGGCATGTTGGCCAGCGGAGCGGTTTCGAGGTTGCTCGCATCGGCGACGTTGACGGTGAAGCTGTTGGCAGTCACGCGCTCGTGGCTTCGGAAGATGCACTTGACCACGGGCCCGGACTTGATGCCCTGCAGGCTGACCAGGCCGACCTTGACCTCGCGCTTGCCCGGATAGTTCGTCGCCGCCAGGCCGTCGGTGAGGGCTTCGCAGATCACGTTGGCACCGCGGCCGGCCCACCCGCCCGAATCGCCCTGGTAGATGATCTCGAACTGCAATGCGCCGAGTGTTTCGCCGGCGCTGACGTTGGCCGTGACCTCGTAGGCAGGCGCCGCCTCATCGTCGCTGGGAGAATCGTCGAACGGATCGTCGTTGTCGTTGCCGCCGCCGACGCCGCTGGGCCCGTCGTTGTCGGCATCGTTGCCGCCGTTGCTGTAGTCGGGGAAGGCGCGGTCTCGCTGGGCCGCTGACAATGCAGGATTGTTGATGACCGAGCGGCCAGGGGCTCCCGGCGCATTGGCCGGACCCGACATCGGAGGTGCAGGCGGACGCACGGCCGGAGCGACCGGCGGTGGCGCGGCGGGCTTGGGCGGAGAAGGCGCCGGCGGGGCCGCAGGTTTGGGTGCCGGCTTGGGCGCGGGCTCGGCCTTCACTTTCTTGGTATCGGCCTCCGCCAGCATCTCGCCGGCAGCAGCCGCTTCGGTCGCAGCGGCATCGGCCGAGGCTGCATCGGGCACGGCAGGAGCGGCGCGACGTGCCTTGGCCACCGGGACCGTCAGGTCCAGCACCTTGCCCGCGTTGTCCTCGGCTTCCGTGAGCTTGACGTCGAGGCGCTGGCGGATGTCGGAAACGGTCGCATCGTCCTTGGCCGCAAGCATGCGGCAGGCGATCACATCGGCCGGGCCTCGCAGTCCGCGCTTGCTCTGGATGCGGGCCGTCAATGTGCCCCGGCCGTCGTCGGTGAAGGTGCCGTCGACGCCGGGCAGGATGACGGCGCACGCCGGGCCGCCCTCCGCGGACACGATCTTCGCGCCGGCGCGCGAGTAGTCGACGACGATGGTGCCCTTGGCCACGCTCGGCGTCTCGTTCTGCAGCGAGACCTGCACCGTCAGCGCGTCCCGATCGGGTGGCTGGCAGCCGGCCACGGCGATGGCTGCCGTTGCTGCCAGCGCAACTCGCGAAGAGATCGAGGCTGTCTTCATCATCGATTCACCTTGGTCAAGCGGCACCGAAGTCGGCGCTCGCCGTAGGATCGTCCAGCTCTTGGACGTGCGGGAGTGCCAGGACGTTCGAAGGGTGGAGGCCTCCGGCGGGCGTTTTTTTTGCGCGGCGTGGGCTGCGACTGTTCACTCGGCGGACTCGACGACGGAGTCGACGATGACGGTGACATCGTCGTTGTCCACGTCGCCTCCATCTTCGGCAACGGCGTCGTTGATGGTGATCGGGAAGTTGCCGCTGGTCGGTTTCTGCTCCGCCACGAACGTGCACCGGACCAGCGTCGCGTCCTCTTCCAGCGCATCGTCCGCGCTCATCGCGACCGTCAGCTCGGATACGTCATCGTCGTCGAAGTCTACGTCGACATCGCCGGCGCCGCCGGCTGCCTCGCAGTCGACCTGGGTTCCGGTGCCGACGAAGCTGCCGCCGCCGTGATATGCGATAGTGAACCTCAGCTCGCTCAGCGGCTCGGGTGTTTCCGACAGACGAAACGATACGTCGTAGAGCACATCGTCGCCGCCGCCTCCGGGGCCGCAACCGGCAACCGCGGCGGCAAGAGGCAGCATCGCGAGCGCGACACGAACGAGACGTGCGCCGAGCCTGCGGGAGCGGCGGTGTGGCGGTTTGGCAAGCGGGGTCACGTGCCACGAATTCTAGGCCAAACCCCGCGGGCCCGCCACTTTGCCAACCCCCCGAGACCCGAGCCATCCGACCTGCAGGAGCGCTTGCAGAACGCTCTGATGGCTCGGGCCTCTCCTCTCCCCCGGACTACTCTTCGCGGCAGCCGCTGTCGCAGCCGTCGCCCGAGACAATGTTGCCGTCTTCGCACTCCTCGTCGCATTCGATCCTGCCGTCGCCGCAGCGGCAGACCTTGATGAAGCTTTCGAACTTGACTGCTCCAGGCCCGGTGATGCCGCCTGCGCTGTTGATCGTCGAGGACGAGGTAGCCGGCACGCAGAACAGCGCGACCGTCGTCGGCCGCGAAGCATCCTGGACGCATTCGATGCCGGCACCGCAGTCGGCGTTGGTCGTGCACGCGCTCTTGTCCTCGCCGGAGCGGCAGTAGCTGGCCAGTGGCGAGCCATCACCTTCGCGCGTGATCGAGGCCTCGAAACACGGGCGGAACTCGGCGATGCAGTTGCCGGCGCCCTGAGCCTGGCAGGTCGAATCATCGCCGGGTTGGCAGTTGCGGAAGTCCTCGAACTCGCAGCGTCCCTGCAGAGTGTTCTCGCACCGCTCCTCTTCGCTGCCGCCGCAGATGAACTTGTCGGAGCTGCAATCGTTCGGTTTCTTCTGCGGCGCGTTCTGCGCCTGCGCGCCGCCCGTACCGGCTACGCACGTCTGGCCGCCGGGGCAGTCGACATCCTCGAAGCATGGCAGCGCCGGATTGTTGTCGCAGAAGCCGCAGTGGCACCAGTAGCCGCAGGTCACCGGCTGATCCGGCGCCTCGGCGCACGTCCCGTTGCCGGCGCATTGGGCGTTGCTCGTGCAGGCGATGCTCGGATCGCCGGTGCATCGCTTGCAGTCGGCGTTGCTCGTGCACATGGGGTCGCCGGCGCCGACCTTGTCGATGCACTTGGCATTGTTGCGGCTCGGGTGGCCTTGGAAGGAGAAATCCGAGCACGGAAGCTGCGCCGTTCTGGTCGTCGAGCCCGTCGTCACCTCGTTGAAGCGGATGGCGAGCCCGGTTCCCGAGATGCTCGCGCCGAGCGAAGGCGGACAATCGCGCGACGTCCCGCCGAAATCCGGACTGACTCCTTCAACGATGCAGGCGGCGCCGGGGAACTGGCCGCCATCGCACGTGAACTGGTCTCCGACCTCCGGGTCTTCGTCGAGCTCGCCGCAGCGCGGACATGGTTGGTCGATCGAAATGCCGAGGAACACGCGCGAGCGCAGGTTGACCGACGCCGTGCCTTCACCGGTGGCCGAGTCGGCAGTTCCCGTGATCGAGCCGTCGAACAGCGTCACGACGCACACCGGGTTTCCACCGGAGGACAGCGGCAGCGGCGGCCCGAACGTATGCACGCAGGCGACGCCGGCGGGACAATCGGCGTTGGTGGTGCAGTCGGCCAGCGTGGTGACGCAGTTCTTTCCGTGTGTCGGCCCCGTGATCTCGCACTCGGTATCGCCGCCGTTGCAGTTGCAGGTGAGCTGGCAGGTGCCGCCGTCGCAGTCACTGTCGCGTTCGCAGACTTCCTGATTGTCCGAGCAGCGCCGCACTCCACGGAACGTGATGGATGCGCCCTCGATCAGGTCGGAGTTGTGCGCGATGCCGGTCCAGCCGGAGTCGAGGTCGGAGCCGGGCAGCGTGAAGATTTCGGCGGAGGTGCAGGGGAGGCCACAGTTGCACTGCAACGGCGGCTGGCCGCCAACCGCGAAACGGAGGCAATGCAGCGCATCGCTCGCTTGGACCAGTCCGTTGCCGTTGACGTCGCAGATGCATGGCTTGGCATCGCACTGCGTGTTCTGGCCCACTGCCTCTTTCAGAATCGCCAGACAGTCGCCCGCCACGGGTTTGTTGCCGGAGGATACCGGTTGCCCGCAGTCGCCATTCGCCGCGATCGCGGGAGTCACCGAAAATGACGAAGCGTAAAGCGTGATCGGAAGGAGAACGGCCAGAAGCGCTCGAGATTTCGGGTTCATGACGACTCCATTGCCGGCGAGTTGGGCCGGCCGAGACGCTAGCGCCCCGATTGAACCAATGTAAAGCAATTTTTTCGCTTGGCCGTGCACGGTGGACCGCGAGCACCGTCAACTCGCGGTGA
The DNA here is from genome assembly GCA_035626395.1 of Candidatus Limnocylindrales bacterium. Taxonomy (NCBI): domain Bacteria; kingdom Bacillati; phylum Chloroflexota; class Candidatus Limnocylindria; order Candidatus Limnocylindrales; species Candidatus Limnocylindrales bacterium. Next base: position 425,383 of record DASPNR010000007.1, read on the forward strand.
CAGTGGGCTGATGCCGCCGTCATCGCGAAGGAGAAAAAAAGGCCCGGCCTCCTTTCGGAAGCCGGGCCTCTGTGCCGGCGGTCACCCGCCGGGCTGTTTATCCAGGATCAGTCTTCCTGGCAGGTCGGATAGCTGCAGCTATCGCCATCGACCTGGTTGCCGTCATCGCACTCCTCGTCGCAGCCGACTTCGCCGTCGCCGCAGCGGCAGACCCGCACGAAGCTGTTCAGGCGAACCGCTCCGGGGCCGGTGATGCCGCCGGCGCTGTTGATCGTCGAGGACGAGGTCGCGGGCACGCAGAACAGCGCGACCGTCTCCGGCACCGACGCATCGCTGACGCAGTCGCCGCCGGCGCCGCAGTCGGCGTTGGTGCACGGCTCGCGGCTGATCTCGCAGTAGCTGCCGAGAGGCGACGGCTCGCCGGTACGGCTGATCTGCGACTCGAAGCAGGAGCGGAAGTCGAAGATGCAGTCGCCTGCACCCTGCGCCTGGCAGGTCGAGTTGTCCTGACAGTTGCGGAAGTCTTCGAACTCGCAGCTTCCTTGCAGCGTGTTCTCGCACTTCTCTTCGTCCGCGCCGCCGCAGATGAACTTGTCCATCGAGCAGTCGTTGGGCTTCTGCTGCGGAGCGTTCTGTGCAGTGCCCGAGCCCGTACCGGCCACGCAGGTCTGGCCATTGGGGCAGTCGCCGTTCTCGAAGCACGGCAGGGCCGGGTTGTTGTCGCAGAACCCGCAGTGGCACCAGTAGCCGCAGGTCACGGGCTGATCCGGCGCCTCGGCGCACGTGCCGTTGCCCGTGCACTGCGCGTTGCTCGTGCAGGTGATGGTCGGGTCGCCCGTGCAGCGCTTGCAGTCGGCGTTGCTCGAGCACGTGGGATCGCCCGCGCCGACCTTGTCGATGCACTTGGCGTTGTCGCGCGAGGGGTGGCCCTGGAACGAGAAGTTCGCGCACGGCAGCTGCGCGGTCTTGGTCGTCGTGCCCGTGGTGACCTCGCTGAAGCGAATCGCCAGGCCCGCGCCGGAGATGTTGGCGCCGAGGGCCGGCGGGCAGTCACGCGAGACGCCGCCGAAGTCGGGGCTGACGCCCTCGACCACACAGGCAGCTCCGGGGAACTGGCCGCCTTCGCACGTGAACTGATCGCCGATCTCCGGATCCTGGTCGAGCCTGCCGCAGCGCGGGCACGGCTGGTCGATGCTGATGCCGAGGAACACTCGTGACTTCAGGTTCGACTGGGTCACCGCTTCGCCGGTCTGAGTATTGGCCGTACCGGTGAGCGGGCCGTCGAACAGCGTCACCACGCAAACCGGGTTGCCGGCCGAGGACAGCGGCAGCGGCGGACCGAACGTGTTCACGCAGGCAACGCCCGCGGCGCAGTCGGCGTTGGTGTTGCACTCGACCAGCGTCGTCAGGCAGTTCTTCTGCCCGGTCGGGCCGGTGATCTCGCAGGTATGGTCGTTGAGGCAGTCGCAGGTCGGCTCGCAGGTCGTGGCCCCCGCTTCGCCGCCTTCGCCGACCACGGCCGCGCCGCAGTCCGCGTCGACCTCGCAGGCCTCGCCATCGCCGCCGCACCGCCGGAGCGTACGGAAGGTGACGCTGGCGCCCTCGATGAGGTCGGAGTTGTGGGCAATGCCCGTCCAACCCGAATCCAGGTCGGAGCCAGAGCTCGAGGTGAGCTGCGCCGAGGTGCAGGGGACGCCTTCCACATCGCCGCAATCGGCCGGACAGTTCTCTTCGGTCTCACCTGGGTCGCACGTGCCGTCGTTGTTGCACTCGCCTTCGCAGTCGCACATCAGCGCCTGCTGCGGATTGACGGCTCGTTTGAGCGTCTGCAGCGCATCGCTGGCCTGAACGGCGCCGTTGCCGTTGACGTCACAGATGCACAGTTGGGTATCGCATGCCGTCGCCTGCCCAACGGCTTCCTTGAGAATTGCAAGCGCGTCGCTGGCGGTGGGGTTGTTGCCCGTGGAGACGGGCTGGCCGCAATCACCGTTGGCGGCCATGGCGGCAATGGGGGTGGCCGCGAAGGCTGCGCAGACGAGTGAGGCTGCGGCGATGAATCGGACGAATCGGGTGGTCATTTCTGTCTCTCTCCTGGGTCAAACGGGGAAAACGAACAGTTCACTCGGGGTCAAAAAAGAGGGGGAGCCCTCTTTCGAGGGCTCCCCCTTTACGCACTAATCTATCATCACTCTCGACAAGTGTCTCTACGGAGCCGGCGTCACGATCGCGTCGACGTCGACGTCGATCTCACCGAAGTTCGGATCCGACGCATCGTCGATCGTGATCACGAAGTCGCCCGCTACAGGCGGATCACCCTGAATGCCTTCGAAGGTGCAGACCGCCAGAGGCGCCGGCGCCGAGAACCCGTTCAACGAGACGAAGCCGAGGCTCAGCTCGTTGTTCAGGTCGTCGTCGTTCGGAGCGAAGATCGCGCCATTGACCTGGTTCGTGCACGACACCGTGCCTGCCGTTCCGGCGAACTCGCCGGGTGCCGTCTCGTAGTCGACGGTGAACTGCAGTGCGCCGACCTGGCCGCTCGCCGAGACGAGCTGGAAGGTGACGTTGTAGGTCGGGCTTGCATCCACCGTCGTGGTGGTGACCGGCCCGTCCGTCGTCGTGGTGGTCGTGTCCGTCGTGGTCGTCGTCGTGGTCGTGTCGTCGGTCGTCGTGGTCGTCGTCGTCTCATCCGTATCGCACTGGATGAGCGAGATGATGACATCGGGCTCGGGCTCGATCGGGTTGATGTCCGGATCGGCCGCGTCAACCACGGTGATCTGGAAGTCCGCCGCGACCGGCACCTCACTGGCGTTGAAGGTGCACTCGGCGATGTCCACGGGTCCGGTGAATCCGTCGAGGCTGATGATGCCGGACGAGAGCACCTGCTCGTTGTCCTTGTCGTTGAAGCTCGCGATCGAGCCCTCGACCAGGCTGGCGCACTCGACGTTGCCGGCCGATCCCGCGAAGACGCCGGGGGCGTCGCCGTAGTCGGTATCCCACTGCAGCGAGCCGACTTCGACCGCGTCGTCGAGGCGGAACACCAGGCGGCACTGCAGGTCGGGCGGCGGAACCGTAATCGACGTGGTCGAGGTGGACGTCGTGGTCGAGGACGTCGTCGTGCTCGACGAGCTGGTCGTCGTGCTCGAAGACGTGGTGGTCGTGCTGCTCGTCGTCGTTCCGGTGCAGGCCGGATCGTTGACGCACTGCTCGTCCTCGCAGTCGGTGTCGCCGTCGTCGTCGTCGTCGATGCCGTTGTCGCAGTCTTCGCACGAGGTCGGATCGGGATCCTCGCTCACGCAGACCGGCGGATCGGGATCGCAGGACGGCGTCGTGCAGTCGCACTCGGCGGTCGTCACGGTCACGTCGTTGATGTCGGAAATGTCGACGTGTTCGAAGAAGCAGCTGAACAGGTTGGTGATGGCGGGAATCGTGCAGCCGGTGATCGTGACGAGCAGGGTCTCGTCATCATGCACGAAGTCAATGTCGCAACCGTTGGCCTCGAGGACCGAATTGATCGCGCATTGCAGCTCGCCCTCGGAATCCTCTGCGATGATGGCGCCGGCTGCGTCGAGATCGACCTCGATGGTCACGCTGTCGCAGTTTCCAGCGCCGTTGATGCCGAAGAAAAGGCGGATCAGGTTAACGCCGTCTGGCCCGCTATCGTCACATCCGCCAAGTACGCCGGCCAGTGCAAGGACTACAGTGCCCATCCCCAGCTTGCGAAACCAAGTCTTCATTCGGTGCACTCCTTTTCGTTGCAGTTGAGGCGAGACCGGACCAGGGGAGGCGAGCCCTTCCTCTCCTGACGTGGTCCAATCTAAGAAAAAGGCTACGGCGCTAACCTTTAGCCGGGGCAATCGGAGGTTGTCAAGCTACCCACCAGCATGCGGTGGAGCGGGCAAGATAGTTGCTTTGCTAGAAAATCCGCGCGTATAGCAATTCCATTCACTCCAGCGAGGACGTTCAAATCGACGAAGCCGTCCGTCCGGACCGGCTTCATCAGATCAGATACAAAGGAGGTTCCATGCCCAAGGGTCTTCAACCCTCACCGCTTTACCCCTGGCGGTCATCGAGAGCGCTCGGCATCGCTGCTGCCGTCGCGCTCGTGTCTCAACTCACCCCGGCGCCGGCCCTCTCTTTCTTTCAGCAGACGACGCTGGAAGGCAGCATCGGGACCGATATCGGGGGCGTGTGGTTGGCGGTTCACCAGGTGATGCCCGAGTTTCGGGTTACTTATGCAAAGCCTGCCGAGGGACCTGTGGTGCCCTTCAAGGTAGGCCCCATTCCCACCGGCCTGGAGCTCGTCGTGGGCAAGGAGCCGAAGGGAGCCGCCATCACCGAGCTCACAGATGCAGGCAAGGCGGCGGACCTTGGCCTTCTCGTCGGTGACATAATCATCAAGATGAACGCCACCGACATCGACAGCCCGGCGACATTCGAAAAGGCACTCGAGAACGTTCCGCAGCAGGTCCTGCTGTCGGTACGCCGGCCCCAGATCCGGATGACCTCGACGCGGCTGCTCAAGATCAAGTACGAAGTGACCGAGGCCGCCGCCGAAGGCGCTTCCGCCATCGGATCGGAGAAGCTGGACATCGAGGTGCTGGAGGTGACGCTGCCGTTCCAGGATCAGGTGGAGAAGACGCGCCAGACGCACGAGCTCTGGCAGCCCACCGCCGCCGACCTCGAAGGATTGAAGAAGAACTGGTTCGAGCTGCCCGCCCGTTCGCCGGCCGTCTTCACCAAAGGCACGCATCGAGTCGTTGCCGCAGCCAATTTCGATGACGCGTTGAGCTCCGATCGTGGACTGGCCAAAGCGAAGTTCGCCATCGTCATGGACTTCGAGGGCAACCCGATGCGTGGCGGCGGAAAGAGCATCGACATCTACGGCTTCGAGGCGGTCGGTAAGGACGCGATGGACGGCACCTACGTGACGGCGACGATCGCGTCGGCCCCGTTCCCGATCAACATCGAGTTCAAGGGGCGTTTCCAGATGGTGAAGGTCGACGACTGGTCGGACAAAGACACCGAGGCCAGGAAGTCGAAGAAGGCGCAGCCGAAAGAAGACCTCAACAAGTACGAGGTCCTCCCGGACACCGCGCCGAGCCAGCCCAAGAAGCAGTAGGCGGCCGAGCCGGTGGCCGGCCGGCGATGAGACAAATCCGCCTGCGAAGGTGGCGGCAAGGCGTGCGCCGCAAAAAGAAAGGGCCCGCGCGGAGTGATCCGCGCGGGCCCTTTGTCATGGAGGGCCGTGCCCTCGGTTCGTATTACGGCAGCGAGGTGTAGTTCGGCACTACCGTGCTCGGCTGGCGCAGACGTCCAGGTCCGGGCAGACCGGCCGTCGCGTTGACCGCGCTGTTGCCGCTGGCGGGGATGCAGAACGTCGTCACCGACAGCGCATTGGTAGCATCGCCGAGGCCGTTGAGCGTATCGCCGCCTTCGGCCGCGCCGTCGTTGACGAAGCAGTTGCTGACGTCGAACACGCAGATTCCGGCACCGGGGTTGTCGTCGGTCGTGCCGTCGATGTTATCGGCGCCGGCCTCGCAATTGCCCGTGGTGCCTTCCAGAGCGCGCGAGCAGGTGCGGAACTCCTGGCCAGGACCATTGCAGTGGTAACGGCCGCCGGCTGCGCAGACGCCTTCCTGAGGCTCGGTCACGACGCAGGTGCCGCCGCCGTCGCACTGTGCATCGACGCCGCAATTCAGCCCGTCGCCGGTGCCGCCGACGCAGACGCCCTTCTGCACGCATAGCGGAACGCAGCGACCGCTCGGGCAGGCATCGCCGCAGGTGCCGCCGCCTCCGCAGTCGCCGTTGGTAGTGCAGCTATTGCCGGCGTCGGTGCCGCCCGTGCACGCGAGCGGATTGCTCGAGCAGGTGCCGCCGCCGCCGCAGTCGGAGTCTTCGTCGCAGGAGACGCCGGCCTCCGTGCCGCCGACGCACTTGGAGAACGCGCCACCGCAAGGCTCGCCATAGTTCGGGCCTGCATCACAGGCGGCCGTGCAGCGGTTGGGCTGGTTCCGCGTGCTGCTTCCGCCCGTTACGCAGTTGCAGTCGTAGTTCTGATATCCCGTCGCATCGCAGGGTGCGGGGTTTTCCAGGGCCACGGCCTCGCTGGTCAACGGGGTGAAGCTGATCTCCAGGCCGGCGCCGGAGATGTTGTCGTTCGTCTGCGGCGGACAATCGACCGAGGTCGTGCCGAAGGCCGTGAAGGCTTCGACCCGGCATTCGCTGCCGTGGTTCGCTCCCGCGTAGCAGATCAGGTCGAGGACGCACTCGGCACCCAGACACTCATAAGACTGGGTCGTGCAGCTCGCGCCGTTCGGGCAGTCAGAATCGAAGCGGCAGCCCAGGCCTACGCAGACGGAGCCGGGGCACTCGGCATCGGTCATGCACGGATCGCCGGCGTTGGCGCCGGCGCGACAGGCCATTTCGGTGCCGTCGCACGTACCCTCGCAGACTTCGCCGGCACGTGGGGTATCTTCCTCGCACCAGCCGCCACACGTCGGACACGGACGCGCCAGCGCCTCCGCAAGGTGCGTCAGCGATCGCAGCTCGTAGTTCACGGCATGCTCGCCGGTAACGATGTTGCGCGTGCCGGTGATGTTGGAGGCATAGCGGCTGTCGACGCACACCGACGTGCCTTCCGCGTTCAGCGGAAGAGGCGCGCCGTTGTGAAGGATCAGGCAGCTGTACGACTCTTTGTCGCAACGGCCGCGGCAGGTCTCGCCCTCAGGACAGTCCGCCTGCGCTTCGCACGGCGTGGTCGGGATGCCGTCCGCATTGAAGCACTGCGAGTCGCAGTCCAGCTCGGACTCGCAGTAATCGCCGGCGTTGATGGAGTTCTCATCGCAGACCTGGCAGTCGCCGGTGCTGTTGCTGCCGTTGTTGTTGCCGTGCTGGTCGCAGCTGAGGCCGCTGGTCAGGTCGTAGGTGCAGCGCGGAGCGTTCTTGCCCAACACGTCGCAGACGCTGTCGCTGCTGGTACCGACGCAGTTTGCCTGCGTCTCGGGCGTATTGCCGAACTGGTCGCAATCACAGTTGGACATCGTGCTGACAAAGCCGGCACCGTCGGTCACGGCCGAGTTGTGCGAAGCGCCGCTCCAGCCGTTGTCGAGGTCGGCGGCGAAACCGTCCGCAAAGGAACGCGCGCGCTTGACCGTCGCGCAGGTGCACTCCCAGAGGTCGCCCGGAGGGAAGCACGCTCCCGGGCATGCGGAATCGTCCGTGCCGTCGCACTCCTCACCGACCAGGAAGAACTGGCTCGGGATCTGATTGACGAAGTTGTCTCCGCAGCGGGCGTCGGTGGTGCCGGGGAAGACGGCGTTGATGACGCTGATGTCGATGTAGTTCTTGTCCTCGACGTTGGCGATCGAATGCGTGGCCTCCTCGAGCACGTCGCCGAGACACTCGAGCGCATCGGCTTCGGTGGTCACGCCGCCGACGCCCGCGCCGCAGATGTCGAGCTGTTGCACCGCGGCGTCCGTGCAGGCAGCCGCAACGGAGTCGAGGAACTTCTGGGTACCGACGGCAATCTTGGCGGCGGTCTTGGGGTCGCCCTGCGGGCACTGGTCGGGAAGGATGGCTGGCGAATCGGAGCCAAGCTGAGCTACGCGGCACGCGGCCACTGCGGCGGCGTTCTTGCTGGCGGTCTTGCCGACAGACTTCAGGATGGCCGCCAGGCAGGCCGGAGCATCGCCGGTCAGTCCCGTCGAATTGATACCGGCGTTGTCGAGCAGGTCCTGACCGATGGTCGTGCCGAGGCTGCCCATGCACTCGCCGATGTCACTGGGAACGCCCAGTTCCCTGCCGAGGACCGCCTCACAGAACGGTCCGGGCAGACCCATGTTGTTGGAGTTGAAGGGCAGACCTTTCGCGCCTGCAGTGCAGTTCTCCGTCAGAGCGCCGTTCGGAGGGCAAGACAGGTTGTTGATGCAGTCCGCGCCCGAGACGCTGCACGTGCTGTGGCACTTGCTCGCGGCCGCCTTGATGACCTTGGCCAGCGACTTGTCGATCGCGGCCTGCGCGTCGGCGTCCGGACACGCGCCGGGCGTCTCGCTCTCACAGGCGACCATCGCTTTGGAAACCGCGGCCAGATGCTTCCCGACGGCCTTGCCCATTGCTGCAAAGCAGCCGGCCTCGAGCTTGGTGTTGGTCGCCGCGTGCGACGACGACGCTGAGGCCAGCAGCAGAACCGCGGCAGCCGCCGTGGTCCACGCCTTGGCCGTGGTCAATGATTTCATTGGATTCCTCCCTCCTGGACTTCGAGCAACGCAGAAAAGTTCGCGGACGCGATTGGGTGCTCGGACCCCAATCGAAGTTCCCCCGATGATCGTCCCACGCGAGCGGGCCTAACCTAAGGAACCGGTCAGGTTAATGTCAAGGTAAAGACCGTCGATGCACGAAGGCCCCGGCTGCTTCCGCGGCCGGGGCCTTCGGTTCAAGAGCGGAGGTCCGCTCGCACCTCAGTCGTAGAGCAGGTCCACCAGCATGTCGACCTTGACCGCTCCCGGTCCCGGTGAGCCGGCGGCCGAGTTGATGCCCGTGTTCGACGTCGGCGGCAGGCAGAACGTGCCGGCGAGAACCGGATTGGTCGTGCTCGGCGTGCCCTGGACCTGGATGGGGTCGAGGAAGCAGCTCTTCAGCTGCGGGAGGTTGCACGTACCGCAACCGGCGCCCGGGCAAGAGACGTTCTCGGGCGCGCAGTCCTCATCGTCCTCGCATGAGATGACGCCGCGGCCGTTGGCTCGCGTGAAGCCGTCGCAGTACATCTCGATGGGATTCGCGCACGTGCCGCGATCGAGCGCGGTGCCCGTTTCGCAGACGTAACCGGTACAGCCGTTGGGATTGCGGTCCGGCCCGGCGCCGTTCGTGCACACGCCCAGACCCAGGCCGCTGCAGGCCGCGTCGGTGCGGCAAGGAGTCGCTCCGTCGCCCGAACACACGCCGCACGCACACAGCTCGCCCGAGGCGACGCCGTCGCAGTTGTCCTCGAACGGCAGCTGGGCCGTACCAGTGGTCAGGTTCAGGTCGATGATCAGGCCGCTGCCGCTGAAGTTCTGGCCGGACGACGGCGGGCAGTCCAGGCTGACGCCGGCGACTGCATCGAAGTGCTCAGGTTTGGCGAAGCTGAGGTCGAAACCCTGAACGTCGCAAGGATCGCCGTTGACCCCGGCCGGGCCGCCAGTGCACGTGCCGTTCTTGAGGCCATCCTGCGCCGTGACGTCGCCTTCGCAGACGGGGCACGGCTGGGTGCCGCTGCCGCCGAGGTGGACGACGGCGCGCAGGTCGAGGTTGAGCTCGCTGGTGCCGTTGTCCGGGTTGGCGGTGCCCGTGACGTTCGTCGCCAGGCGGTTCATGGTGCAGGTCGGAGTGCCGCCGGCGGAAACCGGCAGCGGCGGTCCGAGGTAGTAGCCGCAGTTCTGCGCGCCGGGGCAGGCCGCATCCGTGCCGAACGGATTGCTGCACGAGATCTGCACGTTCTCCGTGCAGCGCGCGTAGTAGAGCGATCCGGGATCCGTCAGCGAGATGCCGTTGATCGTGCAGTCGCCGCACGAGCCGGCCTCGCTGCCAGGGCAGGTGGCGTTGGAGCTGACCGTGTAGTTGTCGACGATGTCGATCTCGTGGCCCAGGCCGGACCATCCTACCGAAAGCGTCGAATCGGTTGGGCCATCGATGCTGCTGCCGGCGCGGATCGTGCTGCGCACGCCGGTCGGGCACAGCGTCGTCGGCAGCTCGTACGCCGTGGTGAACGCCGACAGCGCGAGCGCGTCGTACTCGGCCGCGAGGCACGTGCTCAGGTCGTCGAGGTTTGTCGTCGCGCACGAGCCGACGTTGGAGAGGTTGGCGGCGGTGCACGCCTTGACGATGGCCTCCTCGGCCTTCACCAGTGCCGCAGCGCCCTTGTCGTCGGGATCTGCGTCGTCGCACTCATCCAGATCGTTGTTCTCTTCCGCGTCCTGGTCGCCCTGGCAGGCATGACGGCCCTTCAGAAGCGTGGCCACGTACTTCGGATACGCCTTGGCGATGGTGGCGTGGCACTTCTGGTCGTCCTTGCTCGCCATGGGGGCAGCAGGATTGTCCAGAGTGGCGGCGCTCGCCTCCGCTACGAGTTCAGGACCGAGGCAGGCCAGGCAATCGGCGACGTGGGCGATGGTTCCCATGGGGTTGGGCAGCCCGAGGTCGTCGCATGGTGCAGGGCAGGTCGAGTAGATGTCGTAATCGAGCAGCTCGGTTTCGCCGCTGCACGACCCCAGGACCGTCTCCTCGAGCTTGGCGGCGGCGCCGGCGATCTTGCCCTTGGAATCCGCTCCGTTCGAGCTGACGTCGTTGCAGTCGACGGAGCTGGGGATCTTGTCGGCGTTGCGGCTCTTGTGGCAGCCGCCAATGGTCTTCGCAGCCGTGGAGACGAGCTTCGAATACGCTTTGGCGACGTCTGCGCGGCAGTCGACGGCGCCGTCGTCGAGCGCGGCGGCGGCCGGGGCCGACGCCAAGGCGACGAAGACGGCAGCGCCGAGGGCGCTCCTCAAATAATGGCGATTGGTCATTTCCTCCCTCCTGTGGGTAACGAGCGAAAAGCTAGCGGGACTCGAGCACGCGCGGTGCCCGAGCCGGGACGCGCGCAGGGTAGTTGCGCGTCAACAGCAGTGTCAAGGCAGTATCCCCCGGCGCTTGATTGACGCCGGCTCGAAATCCCACACAATCGGGCAATTATCCACTCGCAGAGGAGACCACATGAAATCGAGCGGTTTGATCGCATCGGCCCGGGCTCTTTCCCTGGTCGCAACCTTTTCCGTGGTGGGCGGCATCCCCGTCGGGGCGGATGCGGAGTCGCTGGTGTGCCGGAAGGTCGTGGCGGAGAGCCCCTCCGGCGAGGGCCGCAACACCGGAGCCGGCTCACGCGTGAAGTGCGCCGAAGGCGAGATGCTCACCGGCGGCACGTGCACTCCCGACATTCGCCCCGAGGCGGACGGTACGTGCCAGACGTCGGCGATGGGCGTCATCCAGCTGTTGGCGGACCATCCCGAGACGACGGAAGCTGCATTCTTTACATGCCTGCAAACCGGCGGATCGGAATGCCCGGCGGCAGCTCGCACGCGCGCGGTGGCGATCTGCTGCAAGATCGCGGCCGGTGAGGCCAAGCCGTAGCGGCGTCCGCCGCCGCATCCTTCAAAAGAAAAACGGGGTTGCCACGTAGTGGCAACCCCGTCTCGCTCCGGCCGGATGGTGCCGACTAGAACTGCCAGGTGAACTGGATGCTCGTCTCGGAGCGGCCTCGGCTGCCGCCGCCCAGGAACCAGGGCTCGAACAGCTCGCCGTTGTCGATGTCCGAGTCGTTCTTGTGGCCGTCGTACGGGTCCCACGGGGCGCCGGCCCAGATCAGACGAGTCGTGATGTTGAACGCCAGGTCGGGCGTGTAGAACCAGTCCATGCCCAGCGCCAGCTCCTGCGAATAGCTGTTGACCGGATCGAGCAGGTAGATCAGCGCCGGCACCAGCGTACCGCCGCGGTAGAAGCCGAGGGCGGCAAAGGTCATCAGCAGCTCCCACTGATGGATGGTGTCGCGGCCGTGGCCGGCCGGAGCGTCGAGCTGCGGAAGGTCGAGAGGTCCGACGAAGCCGGTCTGCTCGCCCGGCAGCAGGAATTGGGTATCGCTGCCGCAGTTCTCGGCAGGATCGGCGGTGTAGCCGATGAAGTTCGGGTTCGGGCTGCCGTCGGGGAGGCGCTCGGGCTGATCGCCGATCGCGCAGCGGCGACGCTCGTGGTTGATGATGTAGTGCCAGAAGAACTGGCCCGACAGGAAGAACGTCGTCTTCTTGTTGAGCCAGCGGATCCAGGTCGGGCGGTCGAAAGCGAGCATGCCCTTCCACATGTTGCGCTCGGAGATGCCGGGCAGCAGCGTCGGGCCGTTGGGCGCGCGGCCGAGCAGGGCGTTCTGCTTGTCGCCGTTGTAGAAGGGCAGGTCGAAGTCGATGATCGTCTCGATGCGCCAGACCGCCTGCGTCCATTCCCCTTCGAACCAGTTGAACGACAAGCCGACGGTATGGACGTACGGCGCGAAGTACTCGGCGCAGAACTCGTTCTTCGCCCACGGGATCTGCGCAAGGATGTCGGGGTTCTCGCCGTTGAAGGACACGCCTTCACAGAACGTCGTGGCGTCCAGGTACTGGCCGATCTCGGGAACGTAGACCTGCTTGTCCTCGGGCACGCCGCGGATGATGGCCACCGGTGAGCCGTCGGGCGCGAAGCGCTGGTACAGGTAGTTCAGCGACCATTCGGTGGACCCGGCCAGCCAGTGGAACCGCACGCCGAACTGGCTGTTCTCGACGGGGTTCTTGTCGTAGTTGCCCTGATTGAAGAGCGTGGTGCCGTTGAGCAGCGAGTCGCAGGTTCCGCCAGAGGCGTTGCGGCAGAACGAGGACTGGAAGACGCCGGTGCCTTTGGCGTTTTCGATGGGATCGAGCAGGCGCACGCCCCAGGGCCGCGGCAGGAAGCCGATCTTGCCCGGGTTCCAGTCGAAGCCGGGGTTCCAGTACGCTTCCAGGAACGTCTGGGAGAGCGGGCCGATCTGCTTGAAGTCCCACAGGCCCTTCACCATGAAAAACGGCTGCCGCAGCTCATCGAAGCCGAATCCTGGCGGCGGCAGCTCCTGGAAGAAGTGCCACGACAGATCCAGCGTGTTGGCTCGGTCCAGCATGCGGAAGCCGTCTGACTCGCCCCACACCACCTGCTGCTTACCGATGCGCAGCGTCAGCGGCAGGTTCTTGAAGTACAGGTCGATGTAGGCCTCGCGGATGCGGTTGTTGAACTTGAGCTCGTCACGTTCGTGCTTGGGGATCGTCTCGAGCCGGCGGAACTGCGGCTCGATGAACTGACCCTGCAGATCGTAGTCGTCCATCATGCCGGGCGTGATGTCGTAGATGGAGTCGTAGACGCCGCGGTACAGAACGAAGATGTCCGAGCGTTCCAGCCACGGCGTGTTCCACTTACCGAACGCCTTGCCACGCTGCAGCCACTTGTACTCGAGGCGAAGCCTCAAGGTGTTGCGCTGCATGATGAAGCCCCATTCATCGATGTCGGGATGCCGGAATATGTTCGTGGTGCGAATGTGGCCGCCGAGATCGACGCTGTTGGTGCGATAGATCGCATGCGCGGAAGCCGGCGCCAGAATCGCAAGGCAGAGCAATACCTTCAGGAAGGTCGAAAGCGCTTTCATGCCAAACCCCTCATTCTTTAACGCCGAGGTAGAACCCTCGACGTACCGGTCCTAAAAACGGAAAGTTGGCGGCATTAAAACACCCCAGCGCCAAGGGAGCAACCGCTTCGCCGTGTTGAAATCCGCAGGTCTTTCACGCTCTTGATCGTCGTCGATCGGCTTGCTGCCGAGGCGGAGCGTCGCTAGGGTCGCTGCCTGCTCGCCCGCACGCTGCAAAAGCGAAAGGCATGTCGGCAGCGCCCGCGGCGATCGGCAAAATGCGAGCAAAAAGGAACGGAGAGGGAACGGGTCCGGTGGCCCGGCCGGTCTTCAAAACCGTGATGTCGGCCTCAACGGTCGGCGGAGGGTTCGACTCCCTCCCTTCTCCGCCACCTGTCCGAATCCCCGCGCCGCTCTCGCTTGGCGAGGCTGCCTCCGACGACCAGAACCTGTCCGTCACCGCTCGACCAAACGATCCGAAGCCATGCCGGCATCGGATCGAGGCCGAGCTCGGGCAGGAATTTCTCCTTGGAAAGCAGCGCGCCCTCGGCTCCAGCTATGAGCTCGGCGACGGCCGTATCGGGATCGTCGGCACGACGCACGGGGCGGCGCGTGTAGAAGGCCAGAGCGTGGGGAGCCACGCGGTACGACGTCAGCGCCGCGTAATCCGGCAGCTCGGCTCGCACGATGTCGGCGGCGCCTCGCTGGCTCTCTCGCGCGTTCAGCGCGTCGGCCGCGCCTCCATAGACCATGGCGATCAGCAGGAGCGAGCCTGCAGCCGTCGCACCGAAGATGCTCGGCGCGGTGTGTGCATTTTTGTACGCCCATGCCGCCACCAGCAGCGAGGGCAGCGCCAGGACCGCTCGGGCCCAGGCAGACGGCGCGTCGATGAAGATCCACGCCGCGCCCGCGATGGCGATGGTGGCGGCCAGGATGGTCCAGCCGACGGCGGCCGCTTCGATGGCCCGCGGCATTTCGACGCGGCCCGTCACGGCATCGTCGACGTAGGCCGCCATGAGCGCGATCAGCGGCGGGAAGGCCGCCAGCACGTACGTGGGCAGCTTGGTGTGCGAGAAGCTGAAGAACGTGATCACCACCGTCGCCCACGCCAGGGCATGCCGGACGCCGCCGTGCGGGTCGCGCCAGGCGGTCGCCAGCGAGGAAGGAAGCAGCATGCTCCAGGGCAGCAGGCAGATCGGCACCGCGACGAGATAGAAGTACCAGGGCTCCTGATGCTCGAGCGCGCCGGGCACCGCGAAGCGCGCCAGGTTGTGGTGCCACAGGAACGTCTCGATGTAGCGCGGGTCCAGGATGTAGGCCGCGACGTACCAGGGTGCCGCGACGGCCAGAACGAGGAGGGCGCCGGTAAACGGGCGCAGCTCCAGCAGCACGCGCGGGCGCCGCTCGAAGATCGCCATCACCAAAGCCACCGCCGCCACGACCACGGCGGCCACCGGCCCCTTCGCCAGCAGCCCGACACCCGTGCAGACATAGAGCGGCCAAACGGCCATGCGCCGCGCGTCGCGGCATTGCATCCAGACACCCAGCCACGACAGCGCTCCGGTCAGCGCCGCCGTCAGCAGCATGTCGACGACGACGTAGCGGCCGACCGCCACGAAAAACAGCGTCGTGGCCATCATGATGGCCGCATAGTTGGCGGCTGCGCGTCCCCAGCAGCGGCCGATCCACCACGAGCCCATCGCGATCGTGAACGCGGTAGCCAGGACCGAGGGAAGGCGAGCGGCCCAGGCGTGGTGGCCGAACAGGGCCAGCGAGCCGCCGATCAGCCAGTAGAACAGCGCGGGCTTGTCATAATACGGCTCGCCGTAGATCCGCGGCGTCAGCCAATTGCCGTCCAGGAGCATCTCGCGCGCGATTTCGGCGTGGCGCGCTTCGTCCGGCGTGAGCAGGTCGACGCGGCCGAGCCAGGCAACCAAGGCGAAGCCGACCACCAGCCACGGAACCGCGGCCGGCCAGGGCCAGTCCTGGCGCAGCGGTGCTTGCGGCGCCGGTTCGGGCTCGACGTCTGTCGGCGCAGCTTCGGCCGGCGCGCCATCGCCTGAGGCGCCGTCCACCGGCGCGGCATCCTCGGACGCAGGTCCAACGGGCGCAGCTTCGACAGCGGCGCCGTCGGCTGCGACGGGCGCGCGCTCCCCACCGGCAACGGAGTCCGTGCTTGGATCCACGACCGCACGCCACTAGCGCGGCGGTGGAAAGATCGCCAGCCGCCGCAACGCGGCACGCCCGCACCGGCGGTGTGTTCGCGGCGCACGATGCGCGGCCGAGGTCGTGGCTATTGGGCGAACGCGATGGTGAACGGAACTCCGTCTCCAATCGCGATGGGCAGCGGAGTGATCTCGTCGTTGTCCATCACGGAGAAGATGCGGACGCCCGGATCGGAGTTGGATGTGTCCTCGCGGAAGGCGACCCACAGCTCGCCACTCTCGCTCAGCTCGATGTCGCTGATCTGATCCTCCGAGCTGGCGACGAGAACGTCGGTGATGCTGCCGCTGTCGAGATCGACTTCGACGACGGCGTTGTCGACCTCGCTGGCGACCACGGCGTACGCGCGCCGGCTGCCCACGACGACGAGATCGAACACGTCACCTCCGAGGTCGGCTCCAGTCGCCAGCACTCCCAGCGACTGCCGGGTCACCGTATCGACGGCTTCGATGCCGCCGTCGGTCATGTCATCGAACACCTTGCCAGGTCCTGCGACGTAGACACGGTTGGAACGCGCGTCGTACAGCAGCCCCTTGGTCTCCGCATACGGATTGGTGAGGGTCAGTTCGATCTGGCCTGCCAGTGTGTCGGTGGTCGTGTCGATGATGGCGATCATGCCCGGCAGCTTCGCCTTCAGCGCGGTGTCGAGTCTCTGCAGCGACACGAACAGGGTGCCGTCGACCAGCGCCATCTGGTCCATCTGCGGCAGCATGTCGGGATCGAGGCCGCCCAGATCGATGCGGTCCTTGATCATGCCCTGGCATGCCGGGTCGTCGCCCGGATCGAGAACTCCGGGGTCGATCACGAGCAGCTTGCGGCCTCCGTAGAGGGTGACGTAGCCCTTGTCGTCGGACAGCAGCAGGACGTCGTGCGGATTGGAATCGAAGCCGTCCGAGACGCTGCACTCCTTGATGGTCGGCAGATCCTCGTCCTCGAGGTCGATGACCTGCAGCGAGTTCGTGCCCTTGCGATTGATGCCCAGCGCCACGCCCCGCTGCCATCGCACAACCGAGTCCGGCGCCAGCGCTCCTGCATTGTAGTCCACCTGATGACTGGCCATGTCGACGAGTGCGATTCCGGCGGTATCGAAGAAGATGGGTGCGGTGCTGACGAGCGCGCGGCGGCGCGTCCATGCAGCGCAGTCCGGCACCTGCGAAGTGACGGCAGCGCGAAGCGTGGACAACGCATCGGCGGCAACGAGCTTGCCGTCGCCGCCGGCCGGCGTGACATCGGCCCGGGCGTCATACTGCGAGGTAACGGCTGCGCGCAGGGTGGCCAGCGCGTCCGTGGCACTGAGGAAGCCGTCGCCGCTGCTGTCGCCGCACAGCGCGTGCGCCGCAGGCCCGGGCCCGAAAGCCCATAACATCGCCGTCAGCACGGTCCGCTTCGCACATCGCTCAAATCGCATCGTCGTCCCCGTGCTGGCCCGACCAGCTCAGCGTGGCATAGAACGCCCGGCTAGGGAGCGGCGACCCGATCTCGTCGGGCACCAGCGAATTGCCCAGGTTTTCGGCTTCCAGGCTCAGACGGAATCCGCCTGTCAGCATCAACACCAGTGCCAGGCCGTGCACGACGCGCGTCGGGATCGGGAGCTGGTCGTTGGAGGAATCGATGAAGTGCTCGCCGTCGATCTCGATGTCGTAGGAGACGACCGCACGCTCGCTGGTCCATGGAAGCGTCCAGCTCAGGCGGCCATAGGCTTCGTGCGGCGGAAGGCCGGGAATCTGCTTTCCCTGAAGGCCGAGGCGTGGGGTGCGGTTGTCGGCATCCTGATAGGTGTAGTTGGCCGACAGGGCGAAGCCCCACGGCACCTGCGCTTCGATGCGTACCTCGTGTCCCGTCACGTGCGCGTCGCCGACGTTCTGTGACTTTGCACGACGGTTGAGGTCGGGCACGACGACGATCAGGTCGTCGACGTCGTTGTGGAAGTACGCGTAGCCGATGTCCAGGCGCGAGACCCACGGCACACGCGCAGACCATTCGAAGCCGACGTCGCGGTTGATGCCGCTCTCCGGCTGCAGCAACGGATTGCCCACGGAGAAGCCGTCGGTGCCGAACGTCTCGTTGAAGCTCGGAGCCCGAAAGTACGTGCCGACGTTGGCCTTGATCGCCAGCGAGGGCAGTGGTTGCCATCGCAAGCCGCCGCGAGGATCGGTGGAATGGTCGTTCTCGGAGGCGGCGATGGAGTGGTCACTCCACAGCTGCTGGTGGCGAAGCTCGGCGATGAGGGTCAGCCTCCAGCGAGCAAGCGTCCACTCGTCGCTCGCCGCCATGGAAAGCGACCAGCGGTCGGCATCGGCGACCGCGCCGGTATCCTCGGTCATGGCCATGTCAAAGGTTTCGTAGACCACCTCCGCGCTGCCTCCGACACGATGCGTGTCCGCCAGTGTGCGCGTGAAACGGCCCTGTGTCGTGGACGCCACGCTGTCGGCGACGTTGTCCACCGACGCCTCGCCTTCCACGACGCGAGTGCCGGTCAGCTTCTCGCGCTGCGAGAGAACATTGGTCTCCAACGCCCAGGAGGAATCGGAGGCTTCCAGCGCCAGCGCCGCGATGTTGCGGGTCGTTTCCAGGTTGGCCTGCGGTGTCGGGAACGGCTCCAGACCCGGAACGCCTTCGTTCTTGTAGAAGAAGTGCTCACGCAGAAGCACTCGCGCAGCTTCCGACAGCGGCCGGCGATACCGCAGCAACGTCGCCACGCTGTCACTCTCATTGTTCTCGCGTTCACGAATCCGGTCGTCGGCGCGGCTGTTGGGGCCACGCCGTGTCCCGCGATCGTCGACGAACTCGAAATCGCCTTTTGTCGTCCGAACCGTCGCCAGAGCCGACGCGGTTCCCGAGGCGAGCGCGCCCGAGCCGAAACCGACGATCTTGCCGCTGTCGAATGAGCCGAGGCCGGCCGCGGCGCCCGCCGTGGCGCCGCGCGGCTGCTTGGTGATGATGTTGACCACGCTCGCCGCAGACGCTGCCGTCACGCCTGCCGGCGCCGAGCCCCGATGCACCTCGATTCGCTCGATCGCCTCCACGGGAATGTCGGCCAGGTTCACGACCGAATCGTCGGCCCGTCCGAGGCTGACCCCGTCGAGCAGTACGCGCACCTGTGCTGCCGGCGCTCCGCGGATCGACAGTGTCGAGTAGTCGTCGCGGCCGCCTTGCCGCCGGATCTGGGCTCCTACGCTCTGGCCCAGCAGCTCGGCGGTGGACTCGAAGCTCTGCCACGACGGCTCCGTCATGATCGTTTCGCCGAAGCCGGTGACGTCCTCGGTGGTGTCGAAGCTTCGCTCGGTCAGTGCCGGCTCCGGCAGGCGTTCGTCTTCGATGACGACCGTGGGAATCTCGACCTCGGTCTCTTCGGCCCATGCGCCGCGCGGTGCCCATGTCGATCCGAGCGCCAGCGGCAATGCGAGCATGAACAAGCAATGCCATGTGTGGAGCGTTAACGGAGACCGGCCCAAAGCGCGCGACAATTAGGGAGGCGACTGCAGGCTGTCAACGTGGCACCGGAGTTTTTCCTTTTGCGAAAAGCACGCGTTGTCGCGGCTTTGACAGCCGTTCACCGGCAACCTAAGAGCAGCGCGTGACGCGCCCTGCCCGCAAAGGCATCTCCATCCTCGGATCCACCGGCTCGATCGGGACGACCACGCTGGCGCTCGTGGAGCGCTTTCCGGAGCGCTTCGGTGTCATCGCGCTGGCAGCCGGCCGCCGCGCCGATGTCCTCAAGGATCAGGTGCTGCGCTTCCGTCCGCAGATGGTGTCCCTGGCGGATGCGCGCGAAGCGAGGGAGCTCGCGTCTGCGCTTGCCACCGAGCTCGGCAACGGAGCCCCGGTCATCCATCACGGCGATGAAGGCCTCGCGCGCGTCGCGTGCGCGCCGGGGACGCAGGTCCTGGTTTCGGCGCTGGTCGGTGCGGTCGGCCTGACCCCTACGCTGGCCGCCATCGACGCCGGCATCGACATCGCGCTTGCCAACAAGGAAGTGATGGTGGTGGCCGGCGAGCTGGTGCGAAAGCGGGCCGCGGCAAGCGGAGCGCGCCTTCTTCCGGTCGACAGCGAACACAATGCCCTGTTCCAGGCGCTCGGAGGACGCGATCCGGCGCACATTCGCAAGCTCGTGCTGACCGCCTCCGGCGGCCCCTTTCGCGAGCACACCGCCGAGCAGCTGCTGCGCGTGACGCGCGAGGAGGCGCTTCGGCATCCGACCTGGAACATGGGCTCGAAGATCACCATCGATTCGGCGACCTTGATGAACAAGGGCCTCGAGGTGATCGAAGCGCGCTGGCTCTTCGACGTGGAGCCGCAGCACATCGAGGTGCTCGTGCATCCGCAGAGCATCGTTCATGCGCTGGTGCGTTATCGCGATGAGTCGGTCATCGCGGTGCTGGCGCTTCCGGACATGACCATCCCCATCGCGTATGCGCTGACCCATCCGGACGTTCTCGACCTCGGCTACCTGCCGAGTCTGGACCTGGCAGCTGTGGGGTCCTTGACCTTCGCTGCTCCCGACGTCGACCGCTTCCCGTGTCTGCAGCTCGCCTACCGCGCGCTGGCGGCCGGCGGCACGATGCCCGCAGTGGCCAACGCCGCCAACGAAATCGCGGTTGCGCGCTTTCTGGCTGGCGACATCGGCTTCCAGCACATCGCGGCCACGGTCGCGGCATGCATGGATGCTCATCATGCCCGGCCGTGCGACAGCGTCGACGTGTTGATGGAAGCCGACGGCTGGGCGCGCGCTGCCGCAGCCAATCGTCCAGCGGCCTGATCGCCAATGGCCACCGACAGCTCCTGGGTGCGCCTGCAGAGCTGGCTGCCGATCTCGGCGCTGCTCCTGGTCGCGACGCTCGCCTTTCGCCGTCTCGACGATTTCGACACGTGGTGGCACCTGGCCGCCGGCCGCTGGATCGCGCGCAACGGCACGGTGATGTCGAAAGACACGCTGTCGTTCACGGTGCCCGATAACGAGTGGGTGAACCTGCAGTGGCTGTACGATCTGCTCCTCTACGCCGTGTACGGCGCCGGCGGCGCGACCGCGCTGGTGCTGGCGTCCGTGGCCTGCTTCGTCGCCACCTTCGTGCTGCTGCAGCGGCACGTGCAGCGCTTGATCGGTCCGGTCCTGGCGACGCTGCTGCTGGCGTGGGTGGCAACCACCGTCAATGAACGGTTCCTGATCCGACCCGAGATGGCCACGTTTCCGCTGCTGGCGGCCGTGCAACTGGTGCTGACGGCCGGGCGGGAACGGCCGGCGACCCTGCGCTGGCTCGTGCCGATCATGCTGGCGTGGACGAACCTGCACTCGCTGTTCATCCTGGGCGTGGCCGCGATGCTTTGCGCGATCGGCGGCGCGCTCGTCGCCGAGGTGCCGCTGCTGCCGCGGGGATGGCGGCGCGACAGCGCCTGGCCACGCGAGGCGAGGAAGGAGCTGCTGATCTGGGGCAGCGCATCGCTGGCGGCGACGCTCATCAACCCGTACTTCTTCCGCGCGCTCACCTTCCCCTTCGAGCTGATGACGCGCATCGACGGCTCGGCCGACGTCTATCAGATCATCGGCGAGTTCCGCCGGCCGTTCTCGGGCTACTTCCTGACCTATGCGATCGGCTCGTACCAGGTCATGTTCTTCGCCGGGCTCGTGCTGGCGGTGCTGGCGGGGCTGGTGCGGGCCTTCGCTCCTTCACGCCGAGGCGAGGAGCAGGGCGGCGGGCGTTTCGATCTCGGCTGGCTCGTCTTCTTCCTGGCGCTCTCGTACCTGTCGCTGCTGGCACGGCGCAATATCGGCGTCTTCGCCGTCGGCGTCGCGCCGTTTCTTGCGAGCTGTCTGGCCATCCTGATCTCGCGGATGCCGCGGCGGTACTCGCGGCCCGATACCATGGTGGCCAAGGCTGCCACCGCCGTGGTGCCGGCGGCGATGCTGGCCCTGTCGCTCTTCGTCGCCACCAATGGCTGGTATGCGCGCACCGGCGAGACGCACGAGTTCGGTCCGGGCGTCTTCGATGCCAACTTCCCCGTGCGCGCCGTCGAGTTCTTCCGCGCGCACGCGCTGCCGGGACCGACCTACTGCGATCTGACGGCGGGCGGCTACCTGGCGTGGGACGATCCGAGCGGCCGCGGCGTCTACGTCGACGGCCGCCTGGAGGTCTACGATACCCCGTTCCTGCAGCACTACTTCCGCACGCTCTCGGACGGGCGTGCCTGGCTCGCCGATGCGGAGCAGCGGCAGATCCAGAGCGTCTTTCTCTTCCATCGGTGGGGGAACCGCCAGGCTCTGATCCGCTTCCTGCTCGGCGTACCGGCCTGGCGGCTGGTCTACTACGACGAAGTCGCGGCCATCTTCGTGCGCGCGGCGGGGAACGAGGGCGTCGTCGCCAAGGCCCGCGAGTCGTTCGTCGCCGACTGGCGGCCGCGCACCGATGCGCTGCTGTTCGGCCCCACCAGGACCGCCAGCTGGCAATGGCCGGTCGAGCGCTACACCGCGCTGGTCGCCTACGCGCGACTGCGCGAAGCGATGGGCGATCCCTCCAGCGCCGCCCCGTACTTCGAAAAGGCACTGACGCACAGGATTCCGCGCGAATACGAGCTCGAGATCCTGCAGAGGCTCGCGCAGTTCCGGGCACAGCGCGGCGAAACCGCGCAGGCTCGCGCTCTGCTGGAGCGTGCACGCGCCCTTGCTCCGGCCGACGAGAACGTGCGCGCGATGCTCGCGCAGCTCGGCGGCAGCGGCAGCTGAGATGGCGGGTCTGGCCAAGGACGCCGCCGTCCGCCGGCGCATGCCACGGGCGGCAATGCTCGCTGCCGCTGCATTGCTGGCGACGTTCGCCCTGCAAGCCGGCATCGCCGCGCGCCGGGATTCGGTAACGATCGACGAATTCGGGCATCTGCCGGTGGGACTCAACGCGCTGCGCACGGGCGACGTGCACGTCGATCCCATCAATCCTCACCTGTCGCGCATGATCGCCGCGCTTCCGTTGTTGGTGGACGCGCCGAAGTTCTCGCCGGAACCGCAGATGAACGTGTGGTCGCTCGGCTATCACCTGATGGGCCTGAACCCGGACCGCTACCATGAGCTGTTCCAGAAGCCGCGCTGGATGGTCATCGCGATGTCGCTCGTCACGGCCGTGGTGGCGGCGACGTGGGCGCTGTGGCTCTACGGCTGGCGCGAAAGCCTCGTGACCCTTTTCCTTTTCGCGTTCTCGCCGTCGCTGCTCGCGCACGGGCATTTGGTCACGCTCGACATGGCCGGCACGCTCGGCTTCCTCGTCGCCCTGCTGGCGACGTGGTGGCTGCTCGAGCGGCCGTCGCCCGGGCGCGCAGCCGCTCTCGGCGTGGCCCTCGGGGTTGCCAACCTGCTCAAGCTTTCGGCCTTCGTCCTGACGGCGATCGTGCTCGTGCTGATCGCGGTGCGGGCGTGGCGCGAACGCGACGTCAGGCCGCGGCGATGGGCGGCGCTGATCTCGATCGTCGGCGCTGCCTCGCTGCTGACGCTCAACGCCGGCTATGGCTTCGAAGGGACTCTGTCACCGCTCGGGCAGGCACAGCTGGCGCCCGACGGCACGCTCGGACGGATCGCCGCCGCGTCGCCTGGGCTTCGTCTGCCGTTCCCGCGCGCCTTCGTCGAAGGCGTCGACATGGTGCTGGAGGTCGGGAAGAACCGGGAGCCTGCATACTTTCTGGCGGGCGAACTGTCGGCCGACGGCTGGTGGTACTACCACCTTGCTGCTTTCGCGGCCAAATGTCCGCTGCCCGTCCTTCTGCTCTCGCTGCTGGCGGCTGCGATGTGGGCGGGCGGGCGCAGCACGGGACGGCGCGACTACTGCGTTCTCGTACCGGCGCTGCTGATCTTCGCCGCCAACTCCGCGTTCAATTCTCTCTACATCGGGGAGCGTCACGCGTTGCCGGCGTATCCGCTGCTGTTCATCGCGGGCTCGCCGTGGATCGTTGCCGGTCTCGCTCGATGGCAAAGCGCGCGGACGTGGCAGGACCGGATCATTCCTGCAGCCGCGGCGCTGGCCCTCCTCTGGACGGCGGCGGGAACGCTGGCCGTTGCGCCGCGCTATCTCCAGTTTTTCAACGAAGCAGCTGGCGGCAGCGAGGGCGGCCACCGCATCCTCATCGACTCCAACATCGATTGGGGTCAGGACCTGATCCGCCTGCGCGAGTACATGCAGGAGCAGCGTATCGATTCGATCGCGCTGGCGTATTTCGGTCGCGTCGATCCTGCCGTCTACGGCATCCGCTACACGCCGCTGGAGCCCGGGCGATCGAAAGGGAAGGTGGTGGTGTCGGCGTCGTTCCTGATGGGACGTCCGTACTTCTGGATCCTCGGCGGCCGCGCACGCTGGGTGCCGGCGCGAACCTACACCTACCTGCAGGCGTTCCGGCCGGTCGCACGCGTCGGCAGCATGTTCGTGTTCGATCTGAAGTAGCCAGTGCTCGTCTTCGAGCCGGCTCGCGGGAACGATCATCAGCACCGTTGCGGAGCGGTCTCCGACCCGAGAGGCGAGGCGCCGCGACGCCTTTCCTGCGGTCGCCGAGCCGCATGGCGTGGCGGGTCGATACGGTCGCGGTCGCTACGGTCCGATGTCGGGGAGCTCGATGCCGAGACGGCGGGCCACGCCGCGCCGATAGGCCACCTGCAGCGCGCGTGTCAGCTCTCCGGGCCTGCCGCCGCCGATTCTGCGCCTGCCGGCGCGCACGACGGGTACCACTTCGATCGTGGATGCCGTCAGGAATGCCTCGTCCGCATGCTCCAGATCATCGACGGTCACGACCTGCTCGCGGATCTTCGCAAGGCGCGCCGCCAGCCGCAGCACCTTCTGCCGGGTCACGCCGGGCAGCAGACCCGAGGAGACGGGCGTCGTGAGGATGACGCCGCGGCGGACCACGAAGAGGTTGCTCGTTGTCCCCTCCAGCACGGTGCGGTCGTCGACCGTGTAGACGGCTTCGAAGCAGCCGCGGGCGCGCGCCTGGGTCCGCGCAATGACCGCCGGCAGATAGTTGATCGACTTCATCTGCCGCGCTCCCTCCGAAACGCCGGAGCCCACACGGAACAGGTGGATGGCGACGCCGTCGCGCTTGGCCTGCGCCAGGTCCGGCTCGAGCGGCCGGAACAGCATCAGCGTCGTCGGCTCCGTCGTCTGCTGGACGACCAGCGCCACCGGCCCGTGCCCACGCGTGATGGTCAGGCGGATGGCACCGTCGCGCTCGAGCATGTCGTTGCGCCGGGCCAGCTCGATCGCCCGCCGTTCGAACGCATCTGCATCGGCATCGAAAGGAATGCCGATCACGCGCGCCGTGCGAGACAATCGCGCAAGGTGTTCGCGGATCGCGTAGGGCCGTCCGCGGTAGGTCCGCCACGTCTCGAAGAGCCCCTCACCGAAAAGGAAGCCGCGATCCAGCGCCGACACGCGCGCACGCGAGACCGGCACATACCTGCCGTTGAGGTAGCAGATCGGCTCGCGCCTCACGCTACGGCCTCCGTGGAGCCGCTTCGCAGACTGCAGCGGAACGCGGCGATCTTCGTCTCGGTCTCGGTCCATTCGCGCTGCAGATCGGAGTCGGCGACGATGCCGCCGCCGGCGCTGTAGCAGGCCCGTCCGTCGCGCACGACGGCGGTGCGGATGGCGATCGACATCTCCAGGCAATCTTCGCCGTTGAACATGCCGATGGCTCCGGTGTAAGGCCCGCGCGTGTAGCGCTCTACGCGCGCCAGCAGGTCCGTGGCGGCGATCTTCGGTGCGCCGGTGATGGAGCCGCCGGGAAACGTCGCTCGCAGAAGCGCAGCAAGACCGGTCCGAGGCCGCAGCCGTGCTCGCACCTGCGAGACCATGTGATGGACGGTCGCATACGTGCGGACGGTGGCATAGTCGCGGACGCGCACGCTTCCCGTGCAGGCGACGCGGCCAAGGTCGTTTCGCTCCAGATCGACGATCATCAGATGCTCGGCGCGCTCCTTGGCATCACGGGCCAGCTCGGCTCGCATCGACATGTCGGCGGCATGATCGCGCCGCCGCGGCCGCGTCCCCTTGATCGGCAGCGTCCGCACGGCATCGCTTCGGCGCTCCAGGAAGCATTCCGGCGAATTCGACAGCAGATGGAAGCCTCCGCAGTCGAGGAAGGCGCCGTACGGCACGGGCTGCACCGCGCGCATTCGCCGGTAAAGGTCGCAGGCAGGCTCGTTCACGTCGAACAATGCGCGCCGGGACAGGTTGGCCTGATAGAGGTCGCCGGCCGCGATCGCTTCCTGGATCGTGTGGAAGCCTTCGTCGTAGAGCGCGCGATCGGTCTGGCGCCAGCCGGACGCGGGCGAGCCGCGAAGCTCGACAGGCACGGGGCGCGAACGTTCGCCCGCGAATCGGACGCGCGCGATGGAGAAGTCGCGCGGGCTCCACGCGCAGATGCTGTCGTAGGTGGAAAGCACCGCCAGCGGAGCGGCCAGGAAGTCCACCGGCGCGGCTTTCATTCGGTCGATGAACGTTGCGAGCTCGTAGGAGAGATAGCCGACCGTGCGCGGCAGCAGCCGGCCCCTCAGCCATGACGGCGCGTCCACGGGCTCGGCGCGGGATGCGGCCACGAACTGGGCGATCGCCTCCACCGGATCGCCGTCGACGCTGCGCCACGCGCCGTCCTGCCAGCAGCGGGCGCGCCCGTCGCTGTCGACGACCAGCTGGCGCGAAGGGGAGCATCCGGCGAACGATGGCGCCGCTCGCCCGGCGCGATCGATGAAGAAGGCGTAGGGGCCCGTGGCATGCGGCTCGAACAGCGCCCACGTTGCCATCGAGCTCGACTTGCGCAGCGTCTTCACGCGGTCGTCCTAGGGCCTCGACCTCCGGCGGTCAAATCGGGCGCGCGCGGGCAGCGGCGTCACGTGGGGTGCGACATCACGTGCCGCTCGAGATGTGCGCGGCGGGAGCGTCGTGCGGCTTGCTCGGTGCGAAATCGATGTCTAGGCTCCCGCGCCGTGGACGGCCACGTTCGATTGCTGCAGGAGGTCGCGGCCTCGACCGTGACGGTCTCGGCGGAGATTCCGCCGTCGCATCCATCGGCGGGGGTCCTCGGGACGACGCGCACGGGAACGGGCGCCGTCGTCGACGAAGACGGCACCATCCTGACCGTCAACTACATCGTTCTCGGCGCCAATCAGCTCTCCGTCACCGATACCGAGGGCAACACCTCGCCCGCCAAACTGCTCGCGCAGGATTTCACGACCGGCGTTGCTGCCGTGGTCATGGAAGGAGCGCCGCCACCGCCGGTGCGCCGTGGAAGCTCGAAGCTGGTGGAGGCCGGACAGGATCTGTTCCTGGTGTCGAGCGTCGGCGGCTCCGAGCGCCGCTCGGCCAGCGGTTTCGTCTCCTCGACCGAAGCCTTCGACGCCTACTGGGAATATTTCCTGGAGCGGGCCATCTGGCTCAGCGCCATCAACCCCGGCCTCGGCGGTGCGCCGCTGTGCGACGGCCGCGGCCGCATGGTCGGCATCGTCTCGCTCAACCTCGGCGCCGTCGGCCGCGCCACTCTGGCGATCCCCTCCGAGCACTGGTTCGATCACGCCGACGAGCTGCGCGAGCACGGCCGCCGCACCACTCGTGCCGCCCGCGCCTGGCTCGGAATGTTCTGCTACGCGCTGCCCGACCGCACCGTCGTCGCAGGCCTGGTTCCGGGCGCGCCCGGCGAGCGCTCGGGCCTCAGCGTCGGCGACGTCATCGTACGCGTCGGGGACGAGCAGGTGACCGGGCGCTTGCAACTGTACGAAGCGATCTGGCGTCACCGCCCCGGTGACACCATCGCCCTCAAGGTCTTTCGCAGCGGCCGCCTGGCCGAGCTCCACATCGAAACCGGCGACGCCGAAGAATTCTTCCGCATTTGACGGACCGCGCGTGTCCGCGTCAGCCGGCGGCGCCGGCTTCGGGCGGGACCGCCGCCTCCGCGTCGCCGAGATGCTCGACCTCATCGTCGTCCGAATCGGCCGGCACGTCACGGGGGCCGGCGACGAAGACGCCGAGGCCGATCAGCGTGATGGCCGAGGCGACGAGGAACATCAT
Source organism: Candidatus Limnocylindrales bacterium (assembly GCA_035626395.1). Taxonomy (NCBI): domain Bacteria; kingdom Bacillati; phylum Chloroflexota; class Candidatus Limnocylindria; order Candidatus Limnocylindrales; species Candidatus Limnocylindrales bacterium. The sequence continues at coordinate 452,818 of DASPNR010000007.1, forward strand.
CGGGTACCCGTACTGCTCGATGATGGTGCCGAAGAAGAACGCGCAGCTGGAGATGCCCAGGCTGTAGGAGCCGCTGAACAGGCTCTGCGTGCGACCGATGTTGCGGGCGGTGCTCCAGTCGGCCACGAGCGCGTTCATCGTCGGGTAGAGCATGCCGTGACCGAAGCCGAACACGGCGCCGATGAGGACCATCGTCGCCATGTCTCGGACGACCGCCAGCGCGCCAACCGCCGCCGTCAGCACGATCATGGCCGGCAGCAGGACGGCGCGCCTGCCCAGGCGGTCCGAGACGCCGCCGAGCAGCACGCGCACGGTCACGGCCGCCAGGCTCCAGGCCGTGAAGAAGGCACCGACGCGCCCGATGTCGAACCTCTTCATGAATACCGGCACGAATGTCTGGGTGGCGCCGAAGCCGAAGCCGTAGCACAGCATGGCGATGGTGGCCGCGGCCACGGCGCGTCTGGCCAGCTTGGGGTCGATCTCGGTCTTGCGCGCGCGCACGCGGAACTCGGGCGGCTTGGGCAGGCGCAGCGCGATCGCCAGCGAGATCGCGCCGAGCACCGCGCCGACGCCGAACATCGTCGGGAAGCCGTAGCGCGTGATGATCTCTTCGCCGACCGCGGGACTGATGGCATGCGTCAGGATCGTGGAGATGCCGAACCAGCCGATCGCTTCGGCACGCCGTTCCATGGGCGCGAACAGCACCGCCAGCGTCTGCGCGCCAGTGAACGCCGCCGTGAAGGCGATGCCCTGCAGAATGCGCACGACGTAGAGCGCCGTGCCGATGTCGTCGAGGAAGACGAACGCAACCGAGCACAGCGCGCCCAGACCGATGCCGCTGATCATGAACGGCCTTCGGCCGAAGCGGTCCAGCAGGTAACCGATCAGCGGCAGGGCCGCCAGGCCCGCGAAGCCCGAGGCTGCATTGACCCGGCCCGCCAGCTCTTCGCCGCCGCCACGCTCGACCACCCAAAGTGGGAGCAGGAAGAAGAACGCCAGGTTCAGGAACGACAGGAAGTTGGCTGCCGACACCAGGAAGAACGCGCGCGGGATGGGAGGTTTCTGCGCCGGCACCGGCACTGTCTAGCGAGCGTCGGATGGGCTGGCAATGCGATCGGCCTCCATCGTCCGTTGCACGTCGTCGGCCTGCGCCTTGCGAGACGAACCGCGAACGGCCGACAGCTCGGTTGAATTGCGGTGGCCGCTGCGGGATGCTGCGTGTCCTTCATGTACGAGAGCTTTTTCGGGCTCAGCGATCTGCCTTTCCGGCTCACGCCCGACCCAAGATACCTGTTCATGAGCGCGAAGCATCGCGAGGCGTTCGCGCATCTGGTCTACGGCATCAGTGAAGGCAGCGGATTCGTCGCCATCACCGGTGAGGTTGGCGCCGGCAAGACCACGCTCATCCGCGCGCTGCTGGCCGAGGCCGCCAAGGACGTCACCGTCGTCTCGATCGTCAATCCGGTGCTGACGTCGACCGAGCTCCTGCAGACGATCAACGCCGAGCTCGGGCTGCCCTCGCGCAGCACCAGCCGCAAGGAGCTGCTCGAAGAGCTGTCGGCGTTCCTGCAACGGAACAAGAAAGAAGGCCGCCGCACCGTCATCATCGTCGATGAGGCGCAGAACCTTGATCCGGTCGTCCTCGAGCAGCTGCGGCTCCTGTCCAACCTGGAGACGGAAACCGAGAAGCTGATCCAGGTCGTGCTGGTGGGCCAGCCCGAGCTGCATGGCCTTCTGCAGCGCCACGACCTGCGCCAGCTCAACCAGCGCGTCACGGAACGCTGGCACCTCGACAAGCTCGATCGCGACGAGGCGTACGAGTACGTCCGCCATCGTCTGCGTGTGGCCGGTGCGCAGGGCGAGCTGATCGACGGCAAGGGCCTCGAGCTGATGTACCGCTTCACCGGCGGTGTGCCGCGCCTGCTCAACATTCTCGGGCATCGCTCGCTGCTGGTGGCCTACACTCGAAGCCGCGGCCGCGCCGGTGCACCCGAAGTGACCGCGGCCGCGCGCGAGCTCGGTTACGTGCCGCAGGCCGTTGCCAGGGAAGGCCGCAGCTGGCCGCGCTGGGCTGCCGTGGCCGGTGCCGGTGTGGCCGCGGCGGTAGTGGCCTTCTTTCTGTTCGCGCCGCTCGCCGACGATGCCACCGCCACCCGCCGCGTTGGCGAGGAGGCGGCGCAGGCACCGGTGCAGCGTCGCTCGGCCCTTGCGCCCATGCCCGCCACGTCCGGCGAGGCCGCAGTGACCGATGTCGATGCCGCCGCAGGAGCTGCAGGCGCGTCGCAGCCGTCCTCGGCGGAGCCGCAGGCGCTGGCGACGGCTTCCGCATCGGCCGCACCTGCAGCCGCACCGCCGCGGTCGCCGCCATCCGCCGAATCCGTGCTGGCCGCGCTGACGAGCGTGCCGGTGTTCGACGCGGCGGTGACCGCCTACTCCTCGCTCCTGCAGCTCTGGGGCAAGCCGGCGGTGACCGAAGCGGATCTGACCGATAGCACGCTCGACCTCGAGCCCATCGCCGCCTCCAGAGGCCTTCGCTACCTGTCGGTGGAGATCAATCGCGCCCTGCTGTCCGTGCTCGATCTGCCGGCATTGATCGAGCTGCAGTTGCCTGGCCAGAGCGAGGTACGCTACGCACTTCTCGAAGGCGTCGATCCCATCGGCGGAATGGTGCATCTCGGCGGCGGCGTTGCCGTCAGCGACGCGACGTTGGACCAGTGGTGGAACGGCCGCGCTCACATCCTGTGGCGTGATGAGCAGGGCCTTCGCTTCGATCTTGGCCCGGGCAGCGGCGGCCCCGCCGTGCGCAAGCTGCAGGAGATGCTCCTCCAGGCCGGCGTGTATCAGGGCGAGCCCACGGGCCTTTATGACGATCTGACGGAAAACGCGGTGCGCCGCTTCCAGGACGCCAGGCACATCGCCACCGACGGCGTTGCCGGGCCCATCACACAGATCCTGTTGTACAACTCGCTAGGCACGCAGCCGCGACCTACACTGGTGCGCGCTCGCGCCTGAGGATCGAGGGAAGCAATTGAGCAGCATTCTGGATGCGGTCACCAAGGACGCGCAGCGAGGCGACAAGCCGGCGCTGACGCCGCTGCCGCCGCAGTTCGAAGGCGGGCCGCCACCGCCGTCTGGCGGCCGGCGCTGGGCGTCCGCTGCCGCGGTCGTCGTCGTGGGCCTGGTGATCGGCGCGCTCGCCGCGCGAACGTTCGGGACCGGCGACAGCGAGCCCGAATCGCTGCTCGTCGCCGAGGTCGAAGAGAAGATGGCTCGGCGCGGCGCTGACAAGGCCGGCGCAGGAGCGGCCGGCGCGGAAAGCGGCGACGCAGAGCGGCTCGCCCCCGCTGAGCCTGCGGCAGCCGCCGATCGCGGGCGCGGCGATCGTCGCAGTGCCAAAGCGGAGCGCCAGGAGGCAAAGGAAGCCCGCCATGCGGTTCGCGAGGCGCGCCATGCCGGCAAGATGGAAGCTTCGAAGGTGGTGCCGGGCGACGGCGCGAAGACTCCTGCGCTGCCGGGCCGGAGCGTAGCGCCCGTCCCTGCGCGCGCGCCCGCTGCTGCACCGGCGCCGCAGGTAAAGACGGCACCGCCGCTGACCCCGCCGTCGGCGCCGAGCCCGTCGGCCGTCGCGGCGGCCAAGCCGCCTCCGGCGCGAGACGTTGCTCCACCGCCGGCACCGACGCCGCCATTTACCGGGCCGGCAACCCCGCCGCTGCCGGGACCCGATGCACTTGCCGACGCGGCTGCGGGCGGCGGCACCGGGATCGTTCCGCGCGCGACCCCTCGCGATGGCCGAGAGTTGACCGAGCCGGCCACTCCGCCGGAAGCGCCGCCTTCACCGACGGTGGCGCAGACCCGGCCGGCAGCGCCGCCCTCGGCAGCGACGACGCCAGCGGCGCCGCAGGCAGCCTCATCGCCCGCTCGTGCAGCCGCGACCGCGGAAGTGAATCCGCCGGTGGCTGCGCCGGTGCCTGCGAACCAACCGTCCGTCGCCGTCGCTACGCCGCCGGGCGTCGCCGCGGCCACGCCGCCGGGCGCGCCCGCAGCCCGACCTGCCGCCGGCCCGACCGCTGCAGCGCCCAAGCCGTCCGCTGCGCCGCCGCCCGGCGCCGCACGCCCTGGCGGCGCAGCAGCGCCCGTCGCTGCCGAGCCGCCCGTGGTCGTCGCCAGCGTTCCGCCACCAGGCGTTCCGGCGCCGCGTGCGCGCAGCGGACCTGCACCCGCCGGCACCAGGCCTTCCGCTCCAGCACCCGGGGCCGTTGCACCGCCCGCTCCGGCGCCCGCCGACGCGGCAGCGGACACGCCGGCGCCGGGGCCGCGTCCAGTGCTGGAGGAGAAGCCGACGGATGCGCCCGAGGTCGCGCTGATGTTCATCCTGTGGGCTCGCCAGCCCTCGCAGAGGATGGCGTCCATTCGCGTCGGCACCGGCAGCGTCACCGTGGTTCACGAAGGCGAGTTCGTGGAGGGAATGCAGGTCGCGTCCATTCATCAGGACGCAATCGATTTCACCTGGACCGGGCGCACCTTCCGCATCCACGTGCGCCCGTTCTGAGCTCCTACTGCAGATAGCCGAGGCTGCGCAGCGTCTCTTCGTCCTGCGGATCCGGACGCGCGCGCCGCGCCGCTGGCCGCGTCTCCGCCATCGACGTCTCCCACGCGTCGAGAGCCGCGGCGAGGTCGGCCTGAAGCGCATCCCGCCTGCCTTCATACAGATTGTTCAGCTCGGCCGGGTCCGCCGACAGATCGTACAACTCGTAGGCCGAGGTGCGGCGCCGCTGCGGAATCTTGATCAGCTTGTGCCGGCCGCGACGCGCCATCGTCCAGCGCCCGTCGACGCCCTTGACCTGCAGGCGCGGAAAGGCGGCCGCACGTCTTCGGAACGGCGTGGCGGCGGCGAAGAGGGTGCGCCCGGTGCGATCCTCGGAAGGATCGAACAGGTCCACTCCATCCAGATCGCCGCCGCACGTCCATCCCATCATGCGGCACAGCGTCGGCACCACGTCGATCGGCGACGCCAGATCGTGACGATGGCCGGATGGCACACCCGGCCCCCGCATCATCAGAACCGCGCGGACCAGTTCGTCGTAGACGGTGTAGTCGTGCGCGAAGAAGAGGCCGTGCTCGCCCATCGCCTCGCCGTGGTCGGAGACGATGACGACGAGCGTCTCGTCGCTGCGTCCGCTCGAGTCCAGGCGTGCGAGCAGTCGTGCAAGCTGCTCGTCGACGTATCGGAGCTCTCCTTCGTAGAGCCGCATCGCCTGAGCGACGTCGGCGGGAGCGTAGTCGGCGCCGCTGTAGATGCGCGTCAGATCGCGGTCGTCGGCGGAGAAGTCCCGCATGACGCGGCTGTCGGTGCTGGCGGCCCCGGCGGCCGCAGCGTGCTCGGCCGGCGGCCGGTACGGCATGTGCGGATCGAAGTAATGGACCCAGAGGAAGAAGGGAGAGCTGCCGAAGCCGTCGAGGATCCGCAGCGCCGAGTCCGTCACCGACCTGGCATTGGCGCCTCGCAATGACACCGGCTCGTCGTCCCGGTGCGCGGCGTAGTGCTCGAATCCGCGATCGAAGCCGGTGGCCGGCCGCGCCAGCCACGGATTGGAGACCACCGCGCCCGTGCGCAGGCCGGCGCCGCGCGCCAGCTCCGCCAGCGTCTGTCCGGCAAAGTCATGCAGCGTGACGCCGGAGGCGTGGATGAAGATTCCGGAGCGGTCCGGGTAGGCGCCGGTCATGAGCGCAGCGACCGCCGGCATCGTGAAGGGCGCGACCGAGACGGCTTCGCGGAAGACGGCCGCCTGCTCGGCCCACCGGGCCAGCGCCGGCATGTGCTCGGGCGCGCCGCCGTATGCTGCAACCCGATCGGCCCGCAGCGTGTCGATCACGATCATCAATATGGACGTGGCCGACGTCGTGGGAGCGCGCGGTCCGGGCCCCTCAGGAACGTGCTCCCTGCAGCCGCCCACGAGCGCCGCGATTGCAATCGCGCACGCACAACGACCGGCTGCCTGCATCGCAAGCATGCGCAAACGCAAGCACCCCCCAAGCTGGTGGTTTTGCAAAAGCTTGCGATGCTTTCGCCACGTCGCCGAAACGACGACGCCAAAAATCCCTAAGCTGCTGAAGTTGATGGCATTTCCCCACGACAGGATGGCGTAACTGCCGATGCTGCCGAGTGATTTCTTGACTGCCTTCCTTTGCATGCGTAGCGTCACGCGTCATTCGGCGATCGCGAAACGAGCCAAACCCCGCGAAACGCCGTCGGATTTTACACATGAAGAGCCGCAACACGGGGACGGCCCCCCTGGACCACACCCGCGCCCGGCCGCGAAAAAGCGCACCAGTGAAGGCAAACGCCAAAACCGCAACGCCAGCGCCCGCTGCGGAGAACGGCCAGCAGCCGTTCTCCTCCGACAAGAGCCTCGCCACCCTTCTCGAGCTCGGGAAGGAGCAAGGCTATGTCACCTACGACGACATCAATCGCCTCTTTCCGCCCGAAGACTGCGCCCCCGAAGACATCAAGAACGTCATCAACTCGCTCATCGAGAACGACGTCGAGATCCTGGAGGGTAGCGGGGAAGAGGAGGACGGGGAAGCCGAAGGCTCCGAAGAGGTCGATCCGGACACGTTCTTCACTGATGAGGACGAATGGGTCCTCGACACCGGAGACGAGGAAGGCGAGCAGAAGGAGCCCGAGCCCGAGCCGGCGCCCGAGCTCGAGGCCAAGGTCGCCACGCCCGAGCGCGAGTACAGCGCCGACAGCACCGACCCGGTGCGGATGTACCTGCAGGAAATGGGCAGCGTGCCCCTCCTGTCGCGCGAGCAGGAAGTCACCATTGCCAAGGAGATCGAGAGCGGTCTCCACGAGGTCCGCGACTGCGTCTACGCGCTGCCCATCGCGTCGCTGTACGTCATCGGCCTTGCCGACATGCTCAAGACCGGCGAGATCGAGCCGCGCGAGATCTTCGGCGACGACACCGACGAGGATCGTGCCAGCCCCGAGCGCGACGAGAAGCGGCTGAAGGATTTCCTCCACGCGGTGGCCACGCTCAAGCGCCTCTACAAGGCGTACGAGCAGTTCGTGCCGGCGCGGCTGTCGCCCCCGGCGCCGCCCAAGATCGGCACCAAGCCGCGCAAGCCCACGGCGCGCGAAGAGAAGTTCGTCGCCGCCCGCGAGAAGGTGCGCCAGCACCTCGTGGAGATGGAGCTCGGCGAGAAGCACGTCAACAACATCGTCAACAAGCTCAAGGAGGCGCGCGAGAAGGCGCGCGACTACGAGCGCATCATCAAGCGCGCCGAGAAGCGCACCAAGCGCGACGCCAAGCAGATCCTCGAGGTCGTCCGCCAGGTCACCAACGGCAACGCGAACGCGAAGCGCAAGGCGGCCGGCAATCTGCGTATGAGCGTGGACGCGGCGCAGGAGCTGGCCAACAGCATCAAGGAGGCGCGCCGCTCCATCACCGACATCGAGAAGGCGGTCCACATGTCCTTCGAGGACCTGGACCACTTCCTCAAGATCATCCGCCGCGGCGAGGATCGCGCCCAGCTCGGCAAGAAGGCGCTGATCGAGGCCAACCTGCGCCTCGTCGTCTCCATCGCCAAGCGTTACACGAATCGCGGGCTGGGCTTCCTGGACCTGATCCAGGAGGGCAACATCGGCCTGATGCGCGCGGTGGACAAGTTCGAGTACCAGCGCGGGTACAAGTTCTCCACGTACGCGACGTGGTGGATCCGGCAGAGCGTCAGCCGTGCGATCGCCGACCAGGCGCGCACCATCCGCATCCCGGTCCACATGATCGAGACGATCAACAAGGTGCTGCGCACCTCGCGCTACCTCGTTCAGCAGCTCGGCCGCGAGCCTACGCCCGAGGAGATCGCCGAGCAGATGGAGATGCCGGCGGACAAGATCCGCAAGGTTCTCAAGATCGTCAAGGAGCCGGTCTCGCTCGAGACGCCGATCGGCGATGACGAGGAGAGCTCGCTCGGTGATTTCGTCGAGGACCGCCAGTCCGTCTCTCCGTCGGATGCGGCCGTGGCTCTGTCGCTCGAGGAGCAGACGCGCAAGGTGCTGGCCACGCTGACGCCGCGTGAGGAGCAGATCCTGCGCATGCGCTTCGGTATCGGCGAGAAGACCGACTACACGCTCGAAGAGGTCGGCCAGAAGTTCGCGGTCACGCGCGAGCGCATTCGCCAGATCGAAGCGAAGGCGCTGCGCAAGCTGCGCAACCCCCAGCGCGCGCGCAGCCTCGAGACGTTCGGCTAGTTGGAGTCGCGCCGAGGCCCTGACACTATCCGGCCGTGCCTCGGCGATCTGACGCCAGACGAGCTGTCGACGAGCAGCAGGAAGAAACGCCGATCAAGGGCGGTCGTATCGACCGCTCCGCGCTCCGGCGCGGCGCCACGATCGTCGTCCTGCTGCTGGTCGTTTCCTACACCGGCATCTTCCTGTGGGCCGGCGCCGACAGCCTTCGCGCTGCATGGGACCGCCTGGAAGCGCACTACGTCACGCTCCCGCTCCTGGCCACGTTCCTGAGCTATCTGACCATGTCGATCTCCTACGAGGGGATCGTGCGCGCCGCCGGCGCCTCCATCGGCTCGCGCGACATGTTCCGGATCACGCTGGTCGCCAACACGGCCAACTACATTTTCCCCAGCGGTGGCCTGACCGGCTTCGCGCTGCGACTGCTGTTCTTCACCAAGCGGGGAATCACGCCGGGGACGGCGGTGGCGATCTCCTTCACGCAGACGCTGCTGACCAACCTCATGCTGGTGCTGTTCGTCGTCTACGGCCTGATCAACCTGCTACTGAAGGAGGACATCGAAGGCACGCCGCTGGTGGCGGCCGGCGTGGCGACGGCGCTGCTGGGAATCGGCTTTCTGCTGCTCGTTCTCATGATCTACAGCTCGGCCATGCGCCAACGCATCCTCTCGGTCGGTGCGCACGCCGTCGACCGTGTGCTGGACCGCACAGGCTATCACGGACGATTCGCCGCCCGCGCGCGCCGCTTCTTCGTCCACATCGACGAGGGGATGGGCCTTTTCGCGGGCAGGCCGGGAGCGATGGTGCTGCCGAGCCTGTGGATCTTCATGGACTGGCTTTTCATGATGGGAGCGCTGTGGCTCGGTTTCTACGCGACCGGGCGTCCCGTCGGCTTCAGCCTGATCACGATCGCGTTCTCGGTCTCCAGCGTGCTGGCGTTCCTGTCGTTCGTACCCGGCGCGGCCGGCGTGCTCGAAGGGAGCCTGGCCGTGACGCTGTCGAGCCTGGGCGTCCCGATCGAGGATTCGGCACTGCCCATCTTTCTCTACAGGTTCTGCTACTTCATCGTACCCACCGTGGTCGCCTTCTTTCTGGCCCACGGTGCCTTCACCGGGACGCGCAGGGCCGAAGAGGTGTTGTGAATCGTCTGCGCAACCTCTTCATCGCGGGCCTGCTCGTGTTGATTCCGGTGGTGCTGACGATCTGGATACTGCAGCTTCTCCTCGGTTTTCTCGACGCGGTCTCGCAGCCCCTCCTGCGCCTGTACATCGGGCGCGACGTTCCCGGCGTCGGCGTAGTGCTGACGGCGCTGATCGTGCTCATGCTGGGCTACATGACGTCCTGGTTCGCCGGCCGGCGCGTGGTCGAAGCCTTCGAGGCCCACATGGCTCGGATCCCGATCGTGGGCAGCATCTACTCGACGACGCGTCAGGTCGTGCGCGGCTTCTCCTCGAGCGAGGGTATGAGCTTCAAGCGCACGGTTCTGGTGCGGCGTGAGGACGCGCTGCTGTTCGGCTTCGTCACCGGCGAGTTCGTGCTGAGCCGCGAAGGCGAGGAGGTGGAGATGGCCAGCGTTTACGTACCCACGAATCATCTTTACCTCGGCGACGTCTTCATCATGCCGCGCAAGGACGTGCTCGAAGTGGACATGACGCTCGAAGAGGGGATTTCCGCGGTGCTCTCGTGCGGCGGCTCGCTGCCCGACGAGATCCGCTTCCGCGATGCCGGCCACCTGTCGGATTCGCAGCGGCCGCGGGAGCTGCCGAGGCCATGAGCGAGGAACGCTATCTCGGCTTCGACGTCGGCGGCCAGTCGGTCAAGGCCGCGCTCGTGGACGCTCGGGGCACCGTGCTGCGCAGCGAAAGCGCGCCCACCGGCCCAGGCACCGACGAGGAGAGCCTGGTGCGCACGTTCCTGGCGCTGCGCGAGTCGCTGGCGCACGACGGCTGCGCCGGCGTGGGCGTCGGCATCGCCGGCGTGCTCGACAGCCATGGAACCTTGCGCGGTGGCCCGCACCTGCCCGAGCTGCATGGAAAGCGGATCGAGAAGTTCGTCGCCACAGGAATGGGCGTGCCCGCAACCGTGCGCAACGACGCCGACTGCGCCGCCGTCGCCGAAGGCTGGATCGGTGCCGCAGTAGGCCGGCACGACTATCTGGCCATCACGCTCGGCACCGGCGTGGGGTCGGGGCTGGTGCTGGGCGGGCAGCTGCGCCGCGGCGAGAGCGGCTACGGCTGCGAGTTCGGGCACATGATCGTCGTGCACCAGGGGCTGCGCTGCGGCTGCGGCAATCGCGGCTGCCTCGAAGCCTACATTTCCGAAACGGCGACACGACGGGCGGTGGAGCGTGCTGGTCTGGAGCAGCGCCTGCTCCGCGGCCGCGAGCCCGAAGGCGGCATCGCTCGCGTGCTGTTCGACGCGGCCGCGGGCGGCGATGCGCAGGCCGACGCGATCGTCGACGGCATGATCGATCATCTCGGGACGGCCTTGGCTTCGGCCGTCAACATTCTCGACCTCACCACCATCGTCGTCGGCGGCGGCATTGCGCCCGGCGTGCTGGCGCGCGTCGAGCGGCTGCGGGCGGCCATCGCGGCGAGCCTGTTCGCGCGCTCGGTCGATGACGTCGAGATCGTCGAAGCTGCCGGAGGCCCGCTCGCCGGCGCCATCGGCGCCGCTCGTCTGGCGATGCTCGCGCGTTGAGCGCGGTGGCCGTTTCAGCCTAGAATCCGCGACGCTTACACCCACGGAGGTCGTCCCCGCATGCACAGGAACCTGAAGACGCTGTCCGTTCTCGCCTTGTCGCTCGCCCTGGCCGCTTGTGAGAACAAGAGCGAGACCACGACGGCGCCGGCCGCCAAGCCCGCCGATGCACCGGCCGCAGCGCCCGCTCCTGCCGCAGGCTCGGGTGCCAGGACCGTCGCCTTCGAGCTGAAGGACGAGAAAGCCGTGGGCGCGCTGCAAATCGACGTCGAATACAAGGGAAAGGGCCGCTTCGTCGGGGATCACGATGGCGTGGCGTGCGAGACGCTGATCGAGGGTGCGCTGAGCAGCTACAACCACATGCCCAACGAGAAGATGCTCAAGGCCGCGTTCGTCGCGGTCAAGGGCTTCACCGGCCCGGTCAAGTTCTCGCAGTGCAAGTACGAAGGCGAGACCAAAGCAGACGATTTCAAGATCACCGTGCGCGATGCTTCCTCGCCCGATCTTCAGGAGATCGATCCTGCTCCCAGCGTCGCGGTGACGTTGCAGTGACATGACGGTCCGCCGCAAGACACGTCAGATCTTCGTCGGGAACGTGCCCATCGGCGGAGACGCGCCGATCGCCGTGCAGTCGATGACGACGACGAAGACGGAGGACGTGGCCGCAACGCTCGAGGAGATCCACCGGCTCGAAGAGGCGGGCTGCGAGATCGTGCGCGTGGCGGTGCCGCACAAGCGCGACGCGCTGGCGCTCGGGAAGATCCGGTCGCAGATCCGGATTCCGCTGATCGCCGACATCCACTTCGACTACCGGCTGGCGTTGATGGCGCTCGATCAGGGAGTCGACTGCATCCGCCTGAACCCCGGCAACATCGGAACGCGCGATCGGGTCGAGGAAGTCGTCAAGGCCGCGCGGCCTCGCCGCGTACCCATCCGCATCGGCGTCAACGCCGGCTCGCTCGAAGAGGACCTGCTCGACGAGTACGGCTATCCCACCGCCGAGGCGATGGTGAAGAGCGCCATGCGCCACGTGGCCATCCTCGAGGAACTCGACTTCTACGACATCAAGATCTCGATCAAGGCCTCCAGCGTGCCGCTGATGGTGGAAGCGTATCGGCAGCTTGCGCGCGCGTGCGACTACCCGCTGCACGTGGGCGTCACCGAGGCCGGCATGCCGCCGGCCGGCATCGTCAAGTCCTCCATCGGCATCGGCATGCTGCTGGCCGAAGGCATCGGCGACACGATCCGCGTCTCGCTCACTGCCGATCCGGTCGAGGAAGTGCAGGCCGGCTTCGACATCCTGCGTGCGCTGAACATTCGCGCCAAGGGCGCGATGATCGTGGCATGTCCTTCCTGCGGGCGGATCGAGGTCGATCTGTTCAAGCTCGTCGAAGAGGCCAAGCAGCGCCTGGCGCACATCGAGAAGCCGATCACGGTTTCCATTCTCGGCTGCGCGGTCAATGGTCCGGGCGAGGCGCGCGAGTCCGACATCGGCATCGCCGGCGGCAAGAACGGAGGCCTCCTCATCCGCCGCGGCCAGGTCATCGGCAAGTACAAGGAAGGTGAGCTGGTCGACGCGCTCGTGCGTGCCGTCGACGAGATGGTCGCCGAGGATGCGCCCGCCCCGCAAGCGCACGAACAGGAAGGGGCCAGGTCTTGAATCTAGGGGTCGCCGCGATCCGTAGATCGAAGGCCTGACCGCAGGAACACCGCGGCGTCGCCGCTCCGAGAGAGCCGTGCTTTACTCCCGTCTGCTTCTGCCCACGCTCAAGGAAGACCCCGCCGACTCCGAAGTCGCCAGCCACCGCCTCATGGTGCGCTCGGGCATGATTCGCCAGGTCGCACGCGGCATCTACGATTTCCTGCCGCTCGGCCGCCGCACGCTGCACAAGGTCGAGGCGATCGTGCGCGAGGAGCTGAACCGCGCGGGATGCCAGGAGGTGCTGCTGCCCGTCGTGTGCCCGGCCGAGCTGTGGCAGGAGAGCGGGCGGTGGGATCTCTACGGCAAGGAGCTGCTGCGCATCCGCGACCGCAACGACCGCGAGTTCTGCCTCGGCCCGACGCACGAAGAGGTGATGACCGATCTGGTGCGGCGTGACGTGCGCTCCTATCGGGAGCTGCCGCTGAACCTCTACCAGATCCAGACCAAGTTCCGCGACGAGATCCGGCCGCGCTTCGGCCTGATGCGCGGGCGCGAGTTCGTGATGAAGGACGGCTACTCCTTCCACGCCACCTACGAGGACACGCTGCGCGAGTACGAGAACATGCGCCAGGCCTACAGCCGCATCTTCCGCCGCTGCGGCCTGCGTTTTCGTGCCGTGGAGGCCGACACGGGCAACATCGGCGGCAGCCTCAGCCACGAGTTCCAGGTTCTGGCGGAGTCCGGCGAGGACCTGATCGTCAGCTGCAGCAAGTGCGAGTACGCGGCCAACGTCGAGAAGGCCGAGAATCGTCCGGTGCCCGCGCAACCGCTGCCGGATGCCGCGCTCTCGGAGGTGCCCACGCCCGGCGCGCGCACCATCGAAGAGGTGTCGGCATTCCTGTCGCGCCCGCCCGAGCATTTCATCAAGACGCTGATCCTGATGGCGGACGAGCAGGGTATCGCCGTGCTGCTGCGCGGCGACGATCAGCTGAGCGAGCCCAAGCTCAAGGCGATGCTCGGTGCAACGGTGCTGCGGATGGCCGAGCCGGCCGAGGTCGAGCGTCTGACGGGCGCGCCGCAGGGCTTTGCCGGCCCCGTGGGGCTGAAGCTGCCGATGTACGCCGACTACCGGCTGTCGGGATGCCGCGGCATGGTCAGCGGCGCCAACAAGAACGACACGCACGTGGTCGGCGTCTCGAACGAGAGGGACTTCTCCGGCGTCACCTTCGCCAACCTTCGCACCGCCGCGGCGGGCGACGCATGCGCGCGCTGCGAGGACGGCGTCTTCGAGGAGCACCGCGGCATCGAGGTCGGACACGTCTTCTATCTCGGCAAGAAGTACAGCCAGAAGCTGGGTGCCACCTACCTCGACGATCAGGGCAACGCGCAGGTGATGGAGATGGGCACCTACGGCATCGGCGTCACGCGCACGATGGCGGCCGCCGTCGAGCAGCATCACGACGACAAGGGCATCCGCTGGCCGATCTCGCTGGCACCGTTCGAAGTGGTCATCGTTGCGGTCAAGTGGGACGATGAACCGAGCCGCGTCGCGGCGACCTCGCTGCACGACGCGCTCCAGGCGGCCGGCGTCGAGGTCCTGCTCGACGACCGCGACGAGCGCGCCGGCGTCAAGTTCAATGACGCGGATCTGATCGGAATTCCGTTCCGCATCACGATCGGACCGCGCGGGCTCAAGGAAGGCAAGGTCGAGCTGAAGGAACGCTCGCAGGCGCAGGCACAGGAGCTGACGCTGGAAGGCGCCGCCGCAGACGTCATCGAGCGCGTGCGCCGCGCGCACGCGGAGCTGCGCCAGTGACCGTGCGGTCGGCAGGCCTTCGCGAGCGAGCGCGCGAGCGGCTCATCTTCGCGCTCGACGTCTCCACGGCGCGCGAGGCGGGCCAGCTCGTGCGCACGCTGCGCGACAGCGTGGCGATGTTCAAGGTCGGCAAGCAACTGTTCCTGCGCGAGGGCCCGCGCATCATCCAGTTCGTGCGCGAGCGCGGCGGCGAGGTCTTTCTCGACCTCAAGTTCCACGACATTCCGCAGACCGTGGCGCGCGCGTCGGTGGAAGCCACGCGGCTTGGCGCCGCCATGTTCAACGTCCATGCCTCCGGCAGCAGCGCGATGATGAAGGAAGCCGTGCGGCAGGTCCGCCGCGTCTGCCGTACCGAGCATCTGCGCCGGCCGCGCATGCTGGCGGTCACCGTGCTCACCAGCCTTTCGGCCGTGGATCTGGAGACGATCGGCGTGCTGTCGACGCCGGTGCAGGATCAGGTTCTGCGCCTGGCGGTGCTGGCGATGGAGGCGGGGATGGACGGCGTCGTCGCCTCGCCGCAGGAGATTCGCGCGATCCGCGAAGCCTGCGGGCCGCGCTTCCTCATCGTCACTCCGGGCATTCGCCGCGACGGCGACGACATGGGGGATCAGACCCGCGTCACCGGACCGGCCGAAGCCGTCGTCTCCGGCGCCGACTATGTCGTGGTTGGCCGGCCCATTCGCGACGCGCCCGATCCCCGCGCGGAAGCCGAGCACATCATCGACGAGATCGCCGATGCGCTCGTCACGCGCCGCCGCGCCTGATCCTGCATGCTCGCGTTGCTGAGGCGGCGGCGCCGCCGTCGCCTGCGCCAGCAGCCGGTGCCCGAGCACTGGCGCCAGATCCTGCAGCGGCGCTCCTCCCTGTTTCGCCGGCTTCCCGAAGCCGATCGGGCCGAGCTGCTGTCGTGCATCAACGTGCTGCTGGGCGAGAAGAGCTTCGAGGGATGCGCCGGCCTCGAGCTGACCGAGGAGATGCGTGTCGTCATTGCAGGACAGGCCGCGCTGCTGCTCCTGCATCGTGACACCGAATATTTCTCCGTGCTCGAGACCATCCTGGTCTATCCGGAGTCCTACGTCGTCAATGTGCAGACGCCGCTGCAGGATACGCCGCCGTTCGAGCTCGGCGGTGCCGAGATCACGATCGAGGAGTCGCTCGACCACGTCGGAGAGTCCTGGCAGACGGGCAGCCTCATCCTGTCGTGGAGCGACGTGCTGCGCGGCGCAGCGGATCGCGATCAAGGCTGCAACGTCGTGCTGCACGAGTTCGCGCACCAGCTCGACATGGAGAACGGCGAGGCCGACGGCGCGCCGCCCATCGCGGATGCGGCGCTGCGCAAGCGCTGGCGCGCCGTGTTCGAGCGCGAGTACGAGCGCCTGTGTGATCTTGCGGACCGCGGGCGCCGCACGTTCATCGACGACTACGGCAGCGAGCATCCGAGCGAATTCTTCGCCGTGGCCACCGAGCACTTCTTCATGGAGCCGGTCGAGTTCTCCCGCCGGCATCCCGAGCTGTACCGGACGCTGGCCGAGTACTACCGGCAGGATCCGAAGACGTGGGGGCGGCGATCGTGAAAAGGCATTCGCTAACCCCCTCAGGGTAGCGCCATAAGGCACGCGCAGCGCTTGCAGCGGTGTGAAGGATTTCGGCGCTGGCAATCCGTGCTGTCGCCATGCTACGGAGCTACCGCCGCGTCGGCGACGCCACCGCATCGTGACTCCTGATGGGATGAAATGCCTGACCGGCGTCTATGCCCACCCCGACGACGAGACCTTCTCCGGCGGTGGGACGTACGCGAAATACGCGGCGGCCGGCGTGCGTTGCACCGTGTACTGCGCGACGGACGGGGATGCCGGAAAGACCTCCGGCGTCGCCGTCCGATCCAAGGCGGATCTTGCGGTGCTGAGGCGCGAGGAGCTGGATGTCGCACGGAAGATCCTCGGCATTGCGGCGATCGAGCTGCCTGGGCATCCGGACGGTGGTTTGATCGCAGAAAACGCCGACAGGATCGTGGGCGAAATCGTCCGCCATTTTCGCCGTGAACGGCCGCAGGTCGTCATCACGTTCGGGCCCGAAGGGGCGCCGAATACGCATCCCGACCATCGCGTCATCTCTCGCTGCGCGACTGCCGCGTTCCTGCTTGCGGGGAACGATACGATTTTCGTCGAACAGCTCGAGGCGGGACTGGAACCTCACGCTCCGTCCCGGCTTTACTACGTTACGTGGCCCAAACCGGGCGCCGAAGCGCTGCTGAAGACGCGCGGCCTGCCCGCCACGGCGTGCATCGACGTGCGCAATTTCCGTGAAGTCGAAAGGCGGGCATGGGCTGCACACAGGACTCAGCAACTATTGCAGCAGCGCTTCGACGAAACGGCCGCGGCGGACGATGAGCTTTTCGCATATGCGATGGGGGTCGCGCAGCCGTCGCCGCTCGTGGACGATCTGTTCGCCGGTCTGTGACGGCGGCGTGGCTTGACACAGGTTGCCGGCACCGGCTCGGTCATTGCATGCGTCTGGCCTTCGTAGCCTCCTCCCTCCGAATCTCGGGCGGGATGCAGACCGTGGTAGGGTTTGCGGCGCGGCTGGCGGCGCGAGGCCACGATGTGTCCATCGTGTTTCCGCGAGGCGCCAGCGATCCCAGCTTAATCGACAGACTCGGTCCCTCGGTGAAAACCGTCGAAGCGGGCGGGGGATTGACCGCAGCGATGAGTCTCCCGTCCATGGGGCGTCTGGCGGTGGCGCTGGCTCGTGCAGTGCCAGACGCCGATGTGATTCTCGCGACACACGCGCCGACCGCAGTGCCCGTGCTGCTGGCGAGTCGGCGCAAGCGGGAGCGGCGCGCGATGTGGTTCTATCAGGACTACATGGACATGTTCGTCGAGCGCCCCTTCGAGCGCGCGATCCTCCGGCATTTGCCGCCTCGGTTCGAGCAACTGGTGACGGTCTCGGAAGCCGCCGCCGACGATGCTCGCAGCCGCGGTGCGCGGCGTGTGACCAACGTCCGCACAGGCATCTCCGATCCCGAGCTTTTCCATCCGCCGTCCGATTGGGCGTCGCGGGTGCCGGGCTTGCTGGCCTGTATAACCGACATGCGGCCGCGCAAGGGGCTGGCCGATCTCCTGGCCGCCGCGGAGCGTCTGTTTGACCGGATGCCCTCGATTCGCCTGGCGATCGTCTCGAAGGAAGAGTGTGCCATACGGACGCGCGTCCCGTTCGATCTCCATCTGCGGCCGCCGCGCTCGCAGATCGCTGATCTTTTCCGTCGTTGCTCCGCATTCGTGTCGCCGACATGGTCGGAGTCATTCGGCCTGCCGGCGCTGGAGGCAATGGCGTGCGGCGCTCCCGTGGTCACCACCGAAACTCTCGGCGCGAGGGAATACGCGTCGGCCGGAGTCAACTGCCTCTTGGTACCACCGCGCGATCCGGTCGCGCTCGCCGCCGCGGTCGAACGCGTCCTGAGGGATGCCGATCTCGCGCGCAGACTGTCGCAGGCCGGAGCCGCTACGGCGCGTACGTTCGAGTGGAAAGAATGTGTGAGCCGCTTGGAACGTGCGCTGAGCGAGTGACCGCGGCTTCGATGCCTCCGGCCACGCCCCGAGGTTTGGGCTACCGGCCTGCTGCGCGAGCGGAGTTGGCGTCGCCCCGCCTACGCTTCCGCAAGAACCCCTGACTTCACCGCCGCCAGAACCGGCGGAGCCGTCGCCGCAGCCGCAGGCCCGACGAAGGCCGCGTCACGATCGCTCGCCAACACCAGCCGAACCGCGGGGTTTGCAAGCGTGCAACCCGCGCTCGCGACAGCAAGATGAGCTTCTCCCCTCTCCACGGCGATCGATGCATCGAGTCCGGCCAGGCGCAGGTGCATCACGCGGGCGCGCGGATCCAAGAGGCGGAGCGCACGCTCCAGCGCCGCCGTCTGCTCGCACGGCGATCCTGACACCACCATGGACGCATCGACCTCGGCCTGCGTCACGATCAGCTCCACCGACGCGCGAGAGCCTGCATCCAGTCCCTCCACCTCCGGTGGGATGCGCAGCCATCCATGAGCTCCGGTGATCGTGCTGATGGAGCCGGCGCCCTGCGGCAGCATGCCGACGACGTAGCCATCGTGGCCACGCGTCAGGCAGACTCGACGGAACTCCTCGATGCCGGTGCGGGAGACGATCTTGCGTCCCACGCGCGCTTCCAACGTCGCGCGAGCCTGCTCGCCCGTGCCGGACAGGCGCGCGAGCAATGGTTGCAGAAGCTGCTCGGCCGCAACGATGGCGGCCACCGGGTAGCCGGGCACCGCCAGCACCGGAGTGGTTCCAATGCGTGCCAGCGCCACGGGCCGCCCGGGTGCGATGTCGACGCCGTGGACGAACACGTCGCCGAGCTGCTGCAGCACCGCGATGGTCAGATCCTTTCGACCCGCCGAGCTGCCGGCGATGGCGCACACGACGTCGAAGCTGCGGCGCGCCTGGTCGAGCGCGCCGAGCAGCGCGTCCTCGTTGTCGGCGAAGATGCCCAGCCGCACCGGCTGCCCGCCCCATTCCTCGATGAGCGCGGCCAGCACGCGCGAATTGTACTCGATGACCTGTCCCGCAGCGGCGGCACGATTCGGCTCGACGACTTCGTTGCCGGTGGCAAGAATGCCGACCGACGGACGCTGCCGCACCAGAACGCGGCTGTTGCCGGTGGCCAGCAGCGCGCCGAGGTCATAGGCGCGGAGACGGTGGCCCGCCGGCACCACGACGGTGCCCGCATCGATGTCCTCGCCTGCAACACGCAGATCGCGTCCGGGCGGCGACGGAGTCCTGATCTCGAACGCGTCGCCGGCAGCGCGCGCCTCCTCGATCCTGACCACTGCATCGGCCCACGGTGGCAACAACGAGCCGGTATCGACAGGCCGGCACACGGCCTGATCAGGCGGCGGTGCCTCGTCACGGTTCCAGACCGTGAGCCGAACCGGCTCCTGCGCCGAGGCGGCGAACGTATCGCGGGCGCGCACGGCGATGCCGTCCATCGCCGATGCCTGGTAATGCGGCGCAGGGTGCTGCGCGAGCACCTCCTCGGCGGTGACGCGGCCGCAAGCCTCTTCCACTGCGATCTCCTCGGCGGCGAGCGGCTCGATTCCCGCCAGCAGCAGCTCGCGCGCGACCGGCAGCGGCTTGCGTTGCAGGAAGGTGGTCAAAACAGCAGCACCTCCACTTCGGTGCCGGCCGACAGGCCTTCGCTCGAGCGCGGAATGCGAAGAAGTGCGTCTGCGCGCGCGATGGTCGAGATCGTCACCGACTTGCCGCGCAGCGGCCGCGCGCGCAGCAGCTCGTCGTCGCCTGCCTGCTCGAGCCGCACGCGCACGTAGTCCTCACGGCCCGGCGTCGAGGAAAGGTTTTCCGTCAGGCGCGCGCGCACGCGCGGCCGCCGGGCAAGGATGCGAGCCAGAGGCTCGCCCTCGCGAACGCGAATCAATGTGCTGCCGAACAACGTGAAGACGACGGCAGCCGCCGACGGATTGCCCGGCACGCCGAGGATCGCCAGCGGGCCGATCCGCGCCAGCATGGTCGGCTTGCCGGGCGCGATGGCGATGCCGTGAAAGACGACCTGCGCCTGCTCGGCGCCCGAGACGGATCCGAGAACGAGGTCCTTGCTTCCCATCGAGCTGCCGCCCGATACGATGAGGACGTCGCATTCGGCGCGCGCGCGCTCGAGCAGGGACCGCAGCGCCGCTTCGTCGTCTCGCACCACGCCGTAGTCGGTGACGCTCGCGCCGAGCGACCGCGCCATCGATGCCAGCAGGTACTGGTTGACGTTGCGCACCCGCCCCGGCGGCAGCTCGTCCTCGGGCTCGACGATCTCATCGCCGGTGGCGGCAACGCCGACGCGCGGCACCTTGCGCACGACGACGTGGCTGCGGCCCACGCCGGTGATGACGCCGACGTCGCTGCCGCGGATGCGATGACCGGCCTCCAGCACCGGGTCGCCACACCGCAGGTCCTCGCCGATGGCGATGGTGCTGGCGCCCGGGACGACCGCGCTTCGGATGAGAATGCGCCCGCCGATCTCCTCGGTGTGCTCGACCAGAACCACGGCATCGGCGCCCGGCGGCATCATCGCCCCGGTGGACACGCGCAGGGCGCAGCCCGGGCGGATCGGCTCGACCGCAAGAGCGCCCATCGCCACCTCGCCGATCAGCTCGAGAGCGACCGAGCTGGTGTCGGAGGCGGCGTAGGTGTCCTGCGCGCGAACGGCGAAGCCGTCCATGTTGGATCGGAAGAAATGCGGAACGTCCTCGCGTGCCGTCACGGGCTCGGCCAGGACCCGGCCGAGGCAGGCGCGGCTCGAAACGGTCTCGGTCCCGAGCGGCTCGACGAGCGCGAGTTGCTCGTAGGCCTGCTCGGTGGTCAGGAGCCGCAGGAACGGCTTCATGTTTGCAGCCTTCGGTGCTCCAGACATGGAAGCTCTTGCCGTACGCGGTCGATTACCTCGGCTTCGAAGCGGGCCATCACGAAGCCCGCGCCGTCGTCCTCGCCCCGAGCGAGGACCTTGCCCCAGGGATCCACGAGAAGCGAGTTTCCGTAGTCTTCGATGCCGCCGCTGGAGCGCCCGAACTGATTGGGCGCGATCATGAAGAGCTGGTTCTCGATCGCACGCGCCCGAACCAGCGCTTCCCAGTGCGCCTGCCCGGTCGGCCGCGTGAACGCCGACGGCATGACCACGATCTCGGCGCCCGCCTCGCACAGGCGGCGGAACAACTCGGGGAAGCGCAGGTCGTAGCAGATCGCCAGCCCGATGCGCCCGAGGCCGGTGGCGACGGTGACGATCTCGTTGCCGCGCGCGCGGGTGGCCGACTCCCGCACCGTCACGCGGCCGGGAATGTCGATGTCGAAAAGGTGGATCTTCCGATAGACCGCCAGGCGCTCGCCATCCGGTCCATAGACCACCGAGGTGTTGAACGGCCGCTCCTGGCCCGCCGCGAGTTCCAGGATCGACCCTGCCACCAGGTGCACGCGCAGGCGCCGCGCCAGCTCGGCCATGCGGTCGGAGGTTGGACCGGGAATGGGCTCGGCCTGCTCGTGCTCGAGGTCGAGCGGCCCGCGCCACGCGAAGACCTCGGGCAGCGCGATCAGCTCGGCTCCGGCACCCGCCGCCTCCTCGATCCAGCGGCACGCCGCGTCGACGTTGGCGGCCTTGTCCGTGCCGGCGTGGAGCTGAATGGCGGCTGCAAGGAACGACTTCATGACGATCGCGGCGAACGCTACGTTCGCGCTCGGCGCCGGTCAACCGAGCGAGCAGCGAGAGAAAATTCATGACGCCGCACCGCCCTCCGCCGCACCAGCGGTCGTCGGTGGAGGTCAGGCGGGCTGCTCGTTGCCACGGTGCGGCAATTTGCCCTGGGTATGCCTCTTTGATAACGCACCGAGTTAACCGAGGTGCATGCAATGGCGACTGAAAGGGAAATCCGCCGATACACGAACCGCAAGCTGTATGACAAGCAGCAGTCTCGTTATGTCACCTTGGACGACATCGCGGCGATGGTGCGCCAGGGCGAGGAAGTGCGCGTCATCGATAACGAGACCAAAGAGGATCTGACGGCCGTCACCTTCGCCCAGATCATCCTGGAGGAGGAGAAAAGAAAGACGCATCTCGTCTCGGTTCCCTTCTTGCGAAAGCTGATCCGCTCGGGCGAGGCGGCGGTGCAGGACCTCAGCGACAGGGCCTCGCGCGCCATCACCGAGCTCGGCGGGCTGACAGGCAGCGTCAGCGACCGCGTCCGTGAAGTGGTCGACGAGGGCGGACGCGCCGTGGAAGAGGCCATCGAGGAGAGCCGCGGCTTCATCGATGACCTGCTCGGACTTCCGCAGCGTCGCCTCGAGAGCCTTCGGGAGGAGGCGCGCAAGCAGGTGGACTGGATCCGCCAGTCGCCGTCGCTCCAGCGCGAGATCGAGCGGCTCGAAAAGAGCATCCACAGCATCGAACAGATGCTGGCGCGCCTGCGCGCCGGCGAGGACGAAGAGAGCATCCGTGCGTCGCAGGCCGCCGCCGAGAACGGCCATCGTACCGTCGTCGACGACGAGGTCGCTGCGGGCGACGTGGACACCACCAGCGAAGCTGGCGATTCCACCATCGAGGAGCGGCGCAAGGCCGAAGGCTGAGCACGCGCAGCTGCGCGTGAATCTTTACAACCATCTCTCGCGTCGGTAGAACCGATAGGCCGATGGCCAAGTCTTCCCGCTCACGTCGACAAGAGAAACACGCAGACGAATCGCACCCGCTCCTCGAGCGGCTCAAGGAGATCGCCAGCGCCAGCGGCCTCGAAGTGCGCGAGGAGAGGCTCTACCGAGAGGTGGGCTATTCCGTGCGCAGCGGCCTGTGCCGGGTCGGCGAGCAGGAGGTCCTCCTGCTCGACAAGAACACGGCGGCCGGCGACCGCGTCGAGGTGCTGTGCTCGGTGCTGTCGGAACGCGATCTGGACTCGGTCTTCATCGAGCCGGAGCTGCGACGGCAGATCGGCGGTCGTGCCCTGCTGGCCGACGAGGCCGGGCCGGCTCGCTGACGCTTCGGCCCATGTCATGGAAAGGCTGGAGAAGTTTCGCGAGTTCATCCGCGAGCGCGGACTGAAGTCGACGCGCCAGCGCGACGAGATCGCGAGCTGGTTCTTCGGCCACAAGGGACATCTCAGCGCCGATCAGATCTACCGGGAGGTCAAGGAGCTCCACCCCGGCATCGGCTTCTCCACGGTCTACAGGACCATGAAGCTGCTGGTGGAGGCGGGCCTGGTGTCCGAACGCCATTTCAGCGACGCCGAGGCGCTCTACGAGAACGTCGTCGGCCACCACGACCACTGCATCTGCACCTCATGCGGCAAGATCATCGAGTTCGAGAACGAGAGAATCGAGGAGCTCCAGCGGTCGGTGGCCGAGAAGCACGGCTTCCTGCTCAAGAGCCACAAGATGGAACTGTACGGCCTCTGCCAGACGTGCCGGGTCCGCGAACCGTAGGCGACACGAAAAAGGCCGGACATCTTGCGATGTCCGGCCCCTTTCGAGCCGCCGGCCGCGGCTCCGCGATCTTCGCTGCGGCGGCGCCGGCCGCCGCAGCAAGACGTCCTCTCCCCATCACAGCAGCGGGCAGATGAGCTCCACCGTCTGTCCGACCGCCGACTGCAGCGTGCGCAGCGAGTCGCTCGCCAGCACGACGCCGTTGTCGTCGGTGTCGCAGACCACCAGTGGACAGTCGACGTCGGCGCCGACCGCGTTCTGGAGGATCAGAAGCGAATCGCCGGCCAGGACGCTGCCGTCTTCGTTGGCGTCGCCGCAGGTATGCTCGGGCTCCTCGCCGCTGGAGCACTCGATCTTCGACACGCTGATCGTGGGCACGGGCACGATGTCCTCGACGTCGCCATTGGTCGCCTTCTTGGCCGAGACCTGGAAGTCGCTGGCCACCGGGTCGTCGCCGACCGGGATGAAGCGGCAGGTCGCGATGGCGGCAGGCGTGGCAAAGCCGGTGGGGTTGATCAACGCCGCCAGAACCTTGCGCTGCGCCTCGATGTCGTTGTAGCTGGCCAGCGTGCCCGCCGGCAGCGTGTCGCACTCGACGCCGCCCGCAGAGCCGGCGAACTCGCCGGACGCGTTCGGATACAGAATCTGCCAGTCCAGGGCCAGGATGGTGTTGGCGCCATTGAGCCGGAACGTGACGTCGCAAGTACGCGCCGGCAGGTCCAGCGTCGAAGTCGTCGTCGACGACGTCGTGGTCGTCGTCTGGACATCGCCGCAATCGGGCAGCGAGACGGACACGGCGGCATCAACGGCTTCATCGTTCGTGTCGGTGGCTTCGAGCACCGTCACGACGAAATCCTCGAGCGTCAGATTGTCGTCGGCATCCTCGAACTGGCAGTAGGCCAGGTCGTGCGGGCCCTGCATGCCCGAGATGCTGATGAAGCTCAGGTTGAGACGGCTCGCCTGGGCGTTCACTCCGAACGATCCGAGTGAATCCGGCATGACGTTCGTGCATCCGCCATGGATGTCGACGAAGTGTCCGGACTGGTAGTTGACCCGCACCGTCAGCGACGCGAGCGAAACCTCCTCTTCGAGACTGACCGCGACGGTGCAGGTACGAGCCTGCGCCTGTCCGGCAAACGACAGAAGAGTGATGGTCGCGGCCGCCCCGGCAACCGCGAAGAAACGAACCCGAAATAGCACTTTTCCCCGTCCTCCAGAATCTGGTGGACGAGGCGACCCCGAACAACGGCAATACTGCCGCATTCCCGTCGCGAAATCGATGGCTCGCGAACAGGCGGAACGCTTTTTCTGCGCAGGTTTGCTCTCGTCTGAGGCAAACGAAGCGCGAAGCGATTCACGTCAGGGCGAACAGCGATGCGGCGTTGACCGCGGTGGCTTCGATCACTCGTTCCACCGAGGTGCCGCAAGCCGACGCGAGCATGGCCGCGACGTGCGCTACGTATGCTGGCTCATTGCGTTTTCCGCGGTGCGGGACCGGCGCGAGATAAGGGGAATCGGTCTCGACCATCAACCGATCCAGAGGCAATCGCGAGGCCGTCTCCCGCAACGAGGCTGATTTTGGGAATGTTAAGATTCCCGAGAACGAGACGACCAGCCCGTAATCGATGTACCAGCGCGCATCTTCGTACGTGCCGGTGAAGCAATGAACCACGCCGCGCACGCCGCCGGGCGCTTCGCGCGTGAGCACGGCGCGCATGTCGGCCTCCGCATCGCGGCAGTGAAGGACGATCGGCTTGTCGAAGCGCAGGGCCAGTGCCACGTGCCGGGACAGTGCCTCACATTGAGCCATCTTCGGGCTGTGCTCGTAATAGTAGTCGAGGCCGGTCTCTCCCACGGCCACGACCTGCGGCTGCTCGAGGAGCGCCTCGATGCGGCCTTCGGTGGCATCGTCATACGTGGAGGCATCGTGAGGATGGATGCCGGCGGTCGACCGCAGCAGCCGGTTCGTCCGTGCCAGCTCGGCCGCCGCTTCGCTGGCCTCGATGGGACCGCCGCCCCCTACGGCCACGATGTGCGTCAGCCCCGCTTCCAGCGCCCGCGAGATGACCTCCTGGCGATCATCATCGAAGCGCGGGTCGGTCAGATGACAGTGCGTATCGACGAGGCCGACGGCGGGCGCGCGAGACGTCATGAGGCTACTCGTGCCCAGGCCCTAGGCCTTGGGCACCTCGATGCGGGGGAACAGGGGTTGAGGCTCGCCGACCTGGTGTCCGGCGCGGAACGTTCTCCGCCACGGCGCCGGCGCCTCGGCCAGCTGCCCGGGGTCGGCGCGCAGGAGCCCGGCGATGGCGGCCGACGTCTCGGGCATGAACGGCGCGATCAGCCGCGCCAGGTGGCGGAGCGCATCGCACAGCACGTGCAGGATCGCGCCGACCCGCGGACGCTCGCGCTCGTCCTTCCACAGCTTGAACGGCGAGGTCTCGACCACGTACTTGTCGCACGCCGCCACCGCCTTCCAGATCTCCTCGAGCGCGACGTGGAACGCCGCCTTCTCGAGCGCGGCCACCGCCCGCTTCTCGGCCTCCAGGAACGCCTGTTCCAGGGCGACGTCGGCCGCGCGCTCGGTCTCCTCGCCGATGGGCTGGATGCGCCCGTCGAAATACTTGTGCTGCATCGACAGCACGCGGCTGACCAGGTTTCCGGCGCCGTTGGACAGATCGGCGTTGAAGCGGGTGACGAATGCGTCCTCGGTGAACGAGGCATCGGAGCCGAAGGCCATCTCGCGCAGCAGGAAATAGCGGAAGCCGTCCATGCCGAAGCGCTCGCGCATTTCGAGCGGCCGGATCACGTTGCCGAGCGACTTGGACATCTTCGACTCGCCCATGTTCCAGTAGCCGTGCACGTAGAGCCTCTCGTAGACGGGCAGGCCGGCTGCCATCAGCATCGTCGGCCAGAAGACGGCGTGCGGCTTGAGGATGTCCTTGGCGATGAAGTGGCGCGCGCAGCGCCAGTAGCGCTCCCAGCCTTCGCCCTTGGCATGCCGCAAGGCGCTGACGTAGTTGATGAGCGCGTCGAACCAGACGTAGCAGACGTAGCGGTCGTCGAAGGGCAGCTCGATGCCCCAGGTCAGACGGCTCTTGGGGCGCGAGATGCACAGGTCGCCGATCGGCTCGCGCAGCAGGCCCAGCACCTCGTTGCGATACCCCGCCGGAACGATGAGGTCGGGGTTGCCCTCGAGGTGATCGAGGAGGGCCTGCTGATAGCGGCTCATGCGGAAGAAGTAGTTCTCCTCGCGGATCCACTGCGGCACCGTCTGATGGTCGGGGCACTTGCCGTCGACCAGCTCGCGGTCGGTGTAGAACCGCTCGCAGCCGGTGCAGTACTGGCCGCCGTACTCGCCGAAGTAGATGTCGCCGGCGTCGTAGACCTTCTGAAGGACCTCGCGCACGAAGGCCACGTGGTAGTCGTCGGTGGTGCGCACGAAGTGATCGTAGGCGATGCCGCAGGTGTTCCACGTCGAGCGGAACAGTGCGGACACGTCGTCCGCGTACTCCCGCGGCGCCTTGCCGCCGGCCTCGGCGGCCTGCGCGATCTTGTCGCCGTGCTCGTCGGTGCCGGTCAGGAAGAAGACGTCGCGGCCCATCGAGCGGTGGAAGCGCGCCAGCGTGTCGACGACGACGGTCGTGTAGGTGTGGCCAAGATGCGGCGCGGCGTTGACGTAGTAGAGAGGGGTCGTCAGCTCGATGCGGTCGGCCATGACACGTCAGGCTCGCACGTTCGCCAGCAGGTCGCGAATGACCAGGCGCGCGTTGGCATTGCGCTCGAGCGCACCGATGGTCCACTCGATGCGGCGGGCGTGGTCGAGAAGCGCGCGAGCGTCCGCCGCGGTCGCGGCTTCGAGGATGGCCGCCAGCGCCGCCGATGGCTCGTGCCGGGAATGTCCGAGGCTGCGCTGCACCTTGGCCAGCTGCCATTCGAGCAGATCGCCGAGGGCGTAGCCGGACTCCTTGCGCGCCATCAGCGTCTGCAGCATCGCGTCGATGTCGGTGGTTCCGGCGATGACGCCCTCGAAGGTGAGGAGCACCGTCTCGCGGTCGGCCAGGCCGTCGGCGTCGTAGCAGAGCGCGCGCGCCACGCTCCCCCGCGAGCAGGCTGCCGCGGCGACGGCTTCTTCGTCGCCGCGCCCCAGCCGTCGCAGGACCTCCAGCACCTCGCGCTCCTCGAGGCAGCCGAACGTCAGATGACGGCAGCGCGAGCGGACCGTGGGCAGCATCGCCGAAGCGTTGTCGGCCACCAGGATGATGACGGCGAACCCCGGGGGCTCCTCGAGAAGCTTCAGGATCGCGTTCTGCGCGTCCACGGTCATCGTGTCGGCGCTGCGGATGATGCCCACGCGCGGTCCGCGGCGCGACGGCCGCAGCGCCAGGCTGCGCGCGAAGGCGCGGCTGTCGTCGATACCGATCGAGCTCTTGTCGGGGGCCGGCGCCGCTTCGACGACGTCGGGATGGACGCCGCCGGCAATCAGGCGGCAGCTCTCGCAGGGCGGGCTGCAGTCTCCGGTGGTGTCGCACTGCAGCAGCATCGCCCACCAGCGCGCGACGACGTACTTGCCGACGCCCGAGGGCCCCGAGAAAAGCCACGCATGATGCAGGCCGAGGTCGCTGCCCCCGGCCAACCTGCGCGCCTGCTCGCTCAGCATGGCGCGGATCCGCTCGTGACCGACAGGATCGCGCGTCACGGCGCCTCGTCAGTGGATGCGGCGCGCCGCGAGCGTCGCGTCGACCGCGGCGATGCAGCACGAGCCGACTTCCTCTTCGGCCAGGTCGCCATCGATGCGCACGAAGCGCTCGGGGAACCTGCCGGCGAGCGCGGCAAATCCATCACGGATGCGCTGGTGGAAGCTCAGCGGCTCGGCCTCGAAACGATCGCCGGGGCCGGCGGCGCGTCGCTTGGCGCGCCCCAGCCCGAGGCCGATGTCGCAGTCGATCCACAGCGTCAGGTCGGGCGTCAGGCCATGGGCGGCAAAGCCGTTCAGGCCGATGAGCGTATCGAGATCGTGCCCGCGGCCGTAGCCCTGGTATGCGAGCGTGGAGTCGCTGTAGCGGTCGCAGACCACGATTTTTCCGTCCTTCAGGGCCGGCCGCACGACCGTTGCCACGTGCTGGGCCCGGTCGGCCAGAAACAGCATGAGCTCGGCGGTGGCGTCCAGGACGTTGGCCGGATCCGCCAGCAGCTTGCGGATGCCCGCCGTAACAGGAGTGGCGCCGGGCTCGAACGTCAGCACGACCTCGTGGCCACGGGCGGTAAGGTGGTCGGCTATGCGTTTGGCCTGCGACGATTTGCCGCAGCCTTCGATGCCTTCGAGGGTGATGAACAGCGCCACGCTGAGCGAGTGTTTCTGCGGAAGTCCGCTTTGGCAACCGCGGCTCAGGAGCAGCGTGCAGGGTCGGCGAGGGTTCGCTCGATGGTGCGCACGGCCTGGCCGCACGTCGCTGCGGCGCGCAGCACGCACCAATTCGGACCGCGACGGACCAGCCGCACCTCGAGGCTGCCGACGCGTGGCCCGATCAGCGCTGCCGCCGCGGACGCGTCGGCTGTCGGCGCATCCAGCGCAAGACCACCGAGCGCCGCGTAGCGCGCGCACAAGACGTCCTGCCGGGCGCGCAGCTCACCTGCGAGAACGGCTGCTCGCGTGACCGCGGCCGAGGCGAGCGAGGCGCCTGCGGCGGTCAGCAGGATCGTTACGAGCAGGGCGGCGCCGCGCTCGCTCGCCCGGCACCGCCGGCTCATGGAGCGAGCGACGCCGGCAGCGCGAACAGCCAGAGACGACGCTTCCTGCCCGGACCATCGCGCAACTCGAGCTCGACCATCGTGGCGGCGGACGGCGCCGATGCGGCGCCGTCGCGGCCCACGACGCGCAGCCGTCCCGTTGCATCGCCGCGTTCGACGATGGTCATTCTCTGCTTTCCGAGGCGGTGGCGGATGCGCAGGTCGCCGCCGGCCGCCATCAGCTCGAGGGCCGTCGTCTCGGCACCCGACGGCTCGACGTCGCCGTCGCCGTCGAGGTCCGCTTGGAACACCACTCGTTCCTCTTCGGCTTCGGCGATGGCGTGCGGCAGCCCGGGCCCGCTCCCGGCCGACAGAGCGGCGCGATCGACGAGGTGCTCGAGCAGGCGCTCGACGAACAGCTCGGACGTCAGTGACGTGGCAGCCGCCGCCAGCCGCGCCGTGCTCGCAAGCGCGGCGAT
The DNA here is from genome assembly GCA_035626395.1 of Candidatus Limnocylindrales bacterium. Taxonomy (NCBI): domain Bacteria; kingdom Bacillati; phylum Chloroflexota; class Candidatus Limnocylindria; order Candidatus Limnocylindrales; species Candidatus Limnocylindrales bacterium. The sequence goes on from DASPNR010000007.1 coordinate 482,411, forward strand.
GGTGGTCGCCAGCATGGCACCGGTCACGGCCAGCGCAGCGGTGGTCTCGAGCATCCCCGGCATCGCTCATCCGGTGGCGCAGCTCGGCTGCCGCACCAGCGTGTCCAGGCGGATGCGAAGCGGCGATGGCGGGGCGGTGACGGTCACGCCGACGCGATCCACCGAAAGCGACGCCAGCGGCGTCGTCGCCAACTCGCACTGGAAGTCGGGCGGGCACTCGTAGGCCTGCGCGCACGGCGAGCCGATGCGGCTTTCGAGGGCGTTGCGCGCGACGTCCAGCGCCAACCACGCCGAGCGGGTTTCGTGGATGATGCGTGCGCCGGTCTCCATGGCAGCGGCGATGCCAGCGATGGCGATGCCGCCGACGGCAAGTGCCATGACGCTTTCGAGCAGAGTGACGCCGCGCTCGCTGGCGCGCCGCTGTCGGTGCCTGGTCCGCAGCATGCTCGCGCGTCGGTGCCGCTGCGTGTTCGGTATGGGATTGCAGGGACGGTCCGTATCGTCGTTGCCCATGATCATTGCTCCTGCCCGTTCATCGGACGACACCGCGCTGGTTGACCACGACGGTGGCCGTGGCCGCACCGGCGGCCAGGGTCACCGTGGCGTTGTCGGCAAGGCCGCTGGCGCGAAACTCGATCGTGCCGTCGGCCGGGGCCGCCGTGATCGCGACGCCGTCGGCGAGGCGACGCTTCCTGGCTCCCGGCTGCAGCACGACCGATCCGCTGCCGGCGGCAAGCTCCACCTGCACGTTGGACTCGCGCTCGTAGGCCCGCCGCCGAGCCTCGGTCAGCGCATCCAGCACGGCCATCCGGCTGGCCTCCACAGCCACCGATGCCGCCAGCGGCCGCACGCCCGCCGCGGTCAGGGCCGCCAGCAGCCCCGCCACCGCCATCGCCATCGTCAGCTCCAGCATCGTCGCACCTCGCGTCAGCCCCGGTCGCATGCGTCGCTCCTCGAGCACGTCAATGCCTCGGCGACGGGCCTGCGGGCAATGCCCTTGATGTCATGACGTGCTAAGAGCCGCGCGTGCGCGACCCACGTCTGCTCGATCTGCTCAGCGACCGTTCCATCAGCCTGACAACCGGCGTGTTCGATCCACTGTCGGCGAGGATCGCCGAGCGCGCCGGCTTCGCCGCGGCGATGCTCAGCGGCTATTCGGTCGCTGCGACGCTGCTCGGCGAGCCGGACATCGGCATCCTGTCGCAGACCGAGATGCTCGAAGTGGCACGACGCACCGTCTCCGCCGTGCGGATGCCGATCCTGGTGGACGGCGACACGGGCGGCGGCGGCGTGCTCAACGTGCAGCGGCTCGTGCGGGAGCTCGTCGGCATGGGCGCCGCCGGCGTCTTCCTGGAAGATCAGGTGTGGCCCAAGCGTTGCGGCCACATGCGCGGCAAGTCGGTGGTGCCGATGCAGGAGCACGTCGAGAAGCTGCGCGCCGCCGCCGAAGCCAAGGGCGACGCCGACTTCATCATCGTGGGACGCACCGACGCACGCGCCGTGCACGGTCTCGAGGATGCCATCCGGCGCGCGCACGCGTACAAGGCCGCCGGCGCAGACGTGCTCTTCGTCGAAGCACCGCAGAGCGTCGAGGAGATGCGCCGCATCACCGGCGAACTGCCTCCGCCGCTGCTCGTCAACATGGTCGAAGGCGGTCAGACGCCGCTGCTGCCACTGGGCGAGCTGGAGGGGCTCGGCTTCGAGATCGCGGTGTATCCGGTCAGTGCGGTCCTGGCCCTCGGGCGCACTCTGGAGCGGGTCTACGGCTACCTGGCGCGCCAGGGCGACACCGCCGGAATCGGCGGCGAGCTCATGGGCTTCGACGAGTTCGCGCAGCTGCTCGGCATCGAGGAGCGGCGGGCATCGGCTGAGCGGTTCGGCAGCGAATGACGCTGCGCGTGGGTGCCCGCCGGGCGAGCGCCAACGGGTTTATTTCTCGTCGGCTCCCACGATCGCTCCGTCTCGATCGGGCAAAACTTCATCGCCCTTCCTCCTGACTCCCGCGTTCCCGTTTAACGTGGGACCGGTGACAGTGACCGCCGCGACACCTCCGGCATCGTACCGGGGATCGCGCGTCCTACGCGACAGAGGTGCCTCGATGAAGTCTCGCTCGATCCTGATGCTACTCGCTTCGATTCTCGTCTGCGTCCCGTCTGCGGCACTGGCCGTGCAAGGCGATTGCGGCCAGCCGGTCAGCAATGGAGAGGACCGCACCACCAGCGACGCCCTGTTCGTGCTGCAGGCGGCCGTGGGCTCCCAGGAGTGCGAGCTGTGCGTCTGCGACGTCGACGATTCGGGCGAGATCGACACGAGTGACGCGCTCAACGTCCTGCGCGACGCCGTCGATCTGGACTCGGCCAGGGAGTGTCCCGAATGCGGCATCGACACCAGCTCGCAGTGTCCGGGCGTCGCGCAGTTCGCGCTGTTCTCCTCGGTGCGCGGGCCATGCACGAGCAACACCGACTGCGCCGCGTTCTCCGTCTGCGATCCCGATCTCGGCCGCTGCCGTACGGCAACCGACGTGGACGTGGGATGGACCGGCCTGGCGCACAACGCCGACACCGACGACCCCGTTCCGGCGCGTCTGTTTCTGGACTGCGAAGGCCCCGCGCCGTGCGGGCAGTGCGAGATCACCGGGCACGACCCCTCGCTCGGCAATTGCCGCTGCGCCGGCGACAACCGCACGCGCTGCTTCACGGTAGCCGGGCCGGACGAAGAGAACTGCGGCGGCGAGCAGTGCATCTGCTACTTCGGTCCGCCCATGCCGCTGTCGGCCGGCAACACGCCGACGTGCGTGCTCAACACGCTGGCCGGCCAGCCCGGGGGCACGGCCAACGTCGATGAGGGCTCGGGAAGCATCGAAATTCACCTGAACGAGAAAGTGCATCTCGGCATCGGGCTGACCACGCCGTGCCCGCTCTGCGTCAATGATCCGACTCCTGCCGACGGCATGCGCGGCGGCACGTGCATGGGCGGCGAGGACAACGGCGAGACGTGCGACGCGCAGGCCTACAACGCCACGTTCCCGCCGCCGACGGGCGGCTTCTACAGCCTGGACTGCATGCCGCTGGCCGGCGCGAACATCACCGGCTCCGGTCTGCTGATCGACGTGACGCTGACGACGGGTCAATCAACCCTGACGGCCGATCTGCCCTGCGCGGCCGACGGGCCCAATGCGGAGCTGGATTGCCACTGCCTGTCCTGCAGTGGGGACACGCGGCGCGGCTGCAGCAGCGACGCCGACTGCAGCGAGCACGACGCCGGTACCTGCTCGAGCATCGGGCAGCAGGGCACGCAGCCCCAGCCCAACGGCTGCACCGATCTGCTGTGCGAGGACGTGGGCGGCGGCGAAGGCACGTGCACGAACGGCCCCGACGATACCTTCTGCGCAGGCCTGGTCCGCGCGAACGGTGCAGGCTTCATCACGTGCAACAGCAACGAAGACTGCGACCCGGTGAACATCGGCGTCGACGCCGGCGACTGCACGCTGGTGGAGCGACGTCCGTGTTTCCTGGACACCATCGTTGCGCAGGGCGCGCCGCACCCGGTCATTCCGCTCGGTGCAGGGACGTTCTGCGCGCCGGCGACTTCGGCCGGCGGCGTCAACCTGGCGGCGGGCCTGCCGGGGCCGGGACGTCTGGAACTGCAGACGCTGGTGTCGCTGTTCTGCAAGAACAGCCCGATGACACAGTACCAGCCGGGAGTCGGCGGATGTCCGGCGCCGGAGTGACCGAAGTCCATTCAGCTTCTGCCGTTGGTGGCTACGACCACGGTTGAGCCTCGACGGCCGCCGCCGGGCGCTTGGATTGCGCACGGCGGCGCCTGCCGGCGGCATCGAACATGGCGCTCGCTCTGGCGGCTGCCGGAGCCGCGCGAACCCATCTCGCTCGAAAAAACATCCTTGTTGCAGCTTCGGCCGTGTGAGCAGATGCGACACGTTGGGGGAAGGCTGCCGTGGTCGCACGGCAGTACGTCGGAGGTTCGCTGCGCGGGGAGATTCCATGGCAAAGTTGTCTTGCAGCATCGCGGTCGCCGTCGGCGTCGCCTGGGCGGTGGCAGCTGCACCGGCGCTGGCCGGGCCGACGTCGGTCGTGCTCGTGTCGTGGGACGGCGCGCGGTACGACGTGGTGCAGGAGCTGCTGCGCTGGCAGCCGCTGACCGACGCACCGCTGCCGTGTCCGGCCAAATCGGCGCCGGCGCGAATGCCGACGCCATGCGGCCCGTACTGGAGCTGCCTTCCGACGCTGTGCACGTTCCAGATGGTCGAAAGCGCCGTCGTCTCCGGTAAGCCGCTGACGCGCGTGCAGCATGCGAGCATGCTCAGCGGCCAGCCGCCGGAGATCACGGGCGTCACCACCAACAACGGCGGCGGCACGATGCCGCCGGGGCTGAGCATCTACGAGCGACTGCACGCACGGCGTGGCGACGTCGGCTTCGCGCACGTCGGCAGCATTCGATACACCGTGACCGGCATCCTGGCCTGGGCACGCGATTCCGTCATCGCCCCCGGCTTCATCCAGTCGCGCGGCGGCCCCGACAACTTCACGGGCACGGCGGCCAACGAGCAGCTCTTTCCGCTGCTGCAGAGCCTGGCCGGCTCGCCGTTCTTCGCGTTCCAGCACCAGAAAGGCATCGACTGGAGCGGCCATCGCATCGGCGACGGATCGCCGCAGTACCGCGAGGCGATGATGCACGCGGACGACCGGTTGGCAGAGCTGCTGGAAGAGCTCGAGCGTCTGGGCGAAGGGGATACCGACGTCTACGTGACCACCGATCACGGATTCCAGGGCCGCACCCATCTCGGCCGCGTCCGTCGCAGCGTGGCACGGACGTGGTTCGCGTCGCGCAAGCGCGATCTGCGCTGCTTCGCCCGCGGCGATGTGCTCGACGTCGCGCCCACGGTCCTGCACGCCTTCGGCATCGATCCCGCCAGCGAGGGCGATCTTGGCGGCCGATCGTTTCTGGATCCGGCACGCGTGGCCAAGTGCACCGACCCGACCTGCGGCAACGGCATCGTCGAGCCGGGAGAAGATTGCGAAGGCGGTGTCACCGCAATCGAGACTTGCGAGACGCTCGGCTTCCTGCGCGGCTCGCTCGGCTGTACGGCGGATTGCGCGTTCGACACCAGCGAGTGCGCCGATGGCGTGGCGTCGGCGCGCCTGTCGCTGCGCGGGTCGGACGAGGACACCCGCTCCATCGACCTGCGCCTGACCGACCGCAACCGTGGCGGGCCCGAAGTCGACCCGAAGAGACAGAAGATGGAGGTCACGATCCTGGAGGAGGGACAGGAGATCTGGCGCGCGAGCATCGATGCGGGCGATCAGGGATGGAGGGCGGATGCCGGGCTGATCTGGAGCGCGCCGCGCGGGAGCCGCGCCGACGGTCTCGACAGCGTCCGCATGTCCGACCCCGACCACCGCATGAAGCTCATGCTGCGGGCGAGCGAGGCGCCCATTCCTGCGGATTTCGGCCCGGACGCCGTTCGGGTCGTGCTGCGCGTCGGTGCGGAGCGACTGGAGATGGACATGACTTGCCTGCTCGGCAGCTCGGTCGGATCGTACGACTGCGAGAGCGCGTACGACGAGGAGCTGGCGCTTGCCGCGCATGCCGATTGCGCGCATGCAGGCGCCTCTGCCGGCGGGGCGCCGTAGTCCGCCACGAGGGAATCGTCACTTGCGCCGATCGATGCGACTGTTTCTGGCCTGCCTGTGGGTGCTGGCCGCCTCGGCGGCAGACGCACGTGCCGCGCTGAAGCCGTCGATCCCGGAGGTGCGCGTGACGCCCGAGGCGCCGGGGCACGTGCTCGAAGCCGGATCCATTCACGCGCTGCCCGATGGGCGGGCGCTGGTCGTTTGGACGAGCGAGCAGCCAGATGTCTGGGTCAGGACCGCATTCGGCCGCATTGTCGGGAGCGACGGCCGTCCACAAAGCTTGGCGTTCCAGCTCAACGACGTCACCGGCACCGCGCCCGGCTCGCTCGGCAGCGTGGCGGCGGCGGTGGCTGCGGACGGATCGTTCCTGGCTGCCTGGCAGGCGCGCGATCCTGACGACGAGGACGCGTGGCGAATCTACGTGCGCGCCTTCGACGCCGCCGCCGCCCCGCAAGGGCCCGAGATCGCGGTCAATGAAGACGACGTCCTCGATGCGCTCGCGGGCGTCGTTTCCCTTGCCAGCGGCCAGTACGCCATTCTCTGGTCCACGGAGACCGGCGCGGGCAGCACTGTTCAGCTTCGCCGCCTGGCCATCGACGGTACGCCGCTGGCCCCGGCCGTCATCGTCGATGCGGCTGCGGCCGGCACCGAGCAGACGGCGGCGCTGGCGCTTGCGGCGGCCGGGGACGCGGCGATCGTCGCGTGGCGGCACGGCATTCGCGTCGGCGGCACGGGCGACTACGACGACGTCAACTACATCGGCTCCTATGACGGCAGCGGCAATCCTGTTGCCGCTGCGTTCGCCTTCGAGGATCCGCCCGTTGGCGGGCGCGTCTACAGGATGTCGCTGGTGCTGGACGGCGGCGGAGATCTCGCCGCTGCATGGTTCGTGTCCGATTCGTACACCGGCCTCTGGCGGGCCCGCCGGCTGGCGCTGGACGGCACCGTGCTGGGCGAGCTCGAGAGGCCGTCCGAGCAGCACTTCGCACTGAAGGCGACGCCGGGCGGAGAGCTGGTGGCCGCATGGAACGATTTGCCGGAAGACTTCATCTACCAGTCCTTCACGCAGGGCTATGCGGGCGACGGCACGCTCGCCGATGCGCCGGTCGCCATCGTCGATGACCTGTATCTGACGGCCAGCTACCAGGGCGAGCTCGCCCACTTCGACCTCAACGGCTCCGGCAGCGTCTGGGCGCTCATCGCCGAGCGACGCAGCGACCCCGACGTGCAGGATGTGTCGGGTTATTTCGTCCGTCGCATCTGCGACGGTTCCGACGCCACCTGCAGGCTCTGTCCCGACTTCGACGACGCCATCGATTCGGACGGCGACGGCGTGGCCGACGGCTGCGATCCCTGCACGAACGTCGGTGGCGCGCAGGACGCATCACGGCGCGCGGTCATGGTCTCGTTCGGCGGCGAAGAGCCCGATCCGGCAATCATCGCCGTGCGCGACAATCGGGTCTCGCTGCGCCACCGCGTCGTGCTGCCGCCTTCGACCAGCTTCGCCGCGCTGCCCGTGGAGGAGAAAGGCGTACGATTGCGCATCGAGAGCGTGCGCGGCGGCGCGATGGTCGACGTGACGCTGCCCGGTGGAACGTTCACGGGCGCCGACACTGCGGGATGGCTGCGCAGGGGCAGCAAGGTCATCTACCAGGATCGCACCGCCACGCCCGTCAACGGCCTGCGCCGCGTCGTCCTGAAGGACCTCACGGTCGTGCAGCCGAACCTCGTCGCGGTTCAGATGAAGGCGGCGGCCGGCACCTACGCCGTCGACGGCAACCTGCTGCCGCTGTCCGCGGTCGTCACTCTCGGCGGGCACGAAGAAGCCGACGCGGGCATGTGCAGCGAATCCAGCTTCGATCCCGAGGATTGCGTGGCCTTCGGAACTCTCGTGCGTTCGACCGTGCAGTGCGCGGCGCGATGACCGGCGCAAAGTAGGCGGCCGTGGTCGCGCCGGGCAGCGCGCCCGCCGCCGCCGGCGCGGCGGTCGGCACGCACCCAGCGTGAAGCGTTTTCGCCGCGTGGACTCTGCGTCGCTGCCTCGCTACTAGGCGAGGCATGGATCTGAGCTACGGCCCCAAATACGAAGAGTTCCGCCAGCAGGTGCGCGACTTCCTGGCTGCGCACGCCAACGACGCTCCGCGTGCGGGCGTCGGCTTCGGCGAGGGCATGGCGTCGATCCGGGGCTGGCAGAAGACGCTGGTCGAGAACGGCTATGCGTCGCGCACCGTCCCGCGCGAGTACGGCGGCTTCGGCGCCAGGCCCGACCTTCTCGAGAACATCATCATCGACGAAGAGTTCCGCAAGGCCGGTATCTCGCGCGGCATGACCAATCAGGGAATCAGCATGTTCGTGCCGACGCTGCTGCAGTACGGCACCGAAGAACAGAAGCGCCAGTACATCGGACCGACCATTCGCGGCGAGATGATCTGGTGCCAGGGATACAGCGAGCCCGGCGCCGGCTCCGATCTCGCCAGCCTCAAGACCAGCGCCGTGCTCGACGGCGACGAGTTCGTCGTCAACGGGCACAAGATCTGGACGAGCACGGCGCGCGAAGCGCAGATGATGTTCGCGCTCATCCGGACCGAGCCGGAGGCGCCCAAGCACAAGGGCATCAGCTATCTGCTCATCGACATGAAGTCGCCGGGCATCACGATCCGGCCGCTGGTCATGATGACGGGGCAGGCCGGCTTCAACGAGGTCTTCTTCGACAACGTGCGCGTTCCCCGGCGCAACCTGGTTGGCGAGCGCGGGCAGGGCTGGGAAGTCGGCAAGGCCACGCTGATCCACGAGCGCAACATGCTGGGCGCGGCCGATCACACCGAGGACATGCTCTACCGCTGCATCGACGTGCTGCGCGACTACGGCGTCGCCGACCAGCCCGTCTTCCGCGACCGCATGATGAAGATCGCCGCGCGCGTCTATGCGATGAAGTACCACTCGCTGCGCATGCTCACCGACCGCCTGCGCAAGGCGCCGCCGAGCGCCGCTTCGCTGATCACCAAGCTCAACGGCTGCCAGCTCAACCACGACGTCTGCAAGCTGGCCATCGATGCGATGGGCGAAGCCGGCGTGCTGCGCCGCGGCTCGCCGCGCGTGCGCGACGACGGCTCGTGGCAGACCGAGTACATGTTCCAGCTCGGGCTGATCATCGGCGGCGGCACCGCGCAGATCCAGAAGAACATCATCAGCGAGATCGGGCTCGGCATGCCGCGCGAGCCGAAGACGGCCAAGGGAGTCTAAAGTCGTGGACTTCGGACTATCGGAGGATCAGCAGCTCTTCGCGCAGTCTCTTCGCGGGTTCCTGTCCGACCGCGTTCCCATGGACCGCGTTCGCACAGTCATGGAAAGCGCCAGCGGCCACGACGCCGTTTTGATCGCGCAGCTGGCCGAGCAGGGCGTGACGGGCATTCTCGTCCCGGAGAAGCACGGGGGCAGCGGCCTGGGGCTGCTGGATGCAGCCATCGCGGCGCAGGAGCTGGGACGGGCGGCCACGCCGTTCTCCTTTCACAGCGCCGCCGTCGTAGCGCCGCTGCTGCTCGCGCAGGCGGGCAACGAAGAGCTGACGGGACCGTGGCTGTCGCGCATTGCCGAAGGCAAGGCGCTGATCGGGCTTGCTCTTGCCGCACCGGCGCTGCGCGGCGGCACGTTGAGCGGGACGGTCGGCTTCGCGATGGACGCGGCCTCGGCCGATGCTCTGCTGGTCGTTGCCGGCAGCGGTTCCGACACGCGCGTGCTGCTGCTGCCGCGCGACACTCCGGGCATGACGGTGACCGCGCTCTCGACGGTCGACGACACGAGGCGCGTCGCCGAGGTCGGTTTCGAGAACGTCGCCGCCGAAGGGCATGTCCTCGAGCTTGCCGACGCCGCGACGGCGGTGGAACGCGCGGTGGATGCGGGTCGCGTCGTGCTGGCGGCCGATGCGCTTGGCGCCGCCGAGCGCTCGCTCGAGCTGGCCGTCCAATACGCGTTGACACGCGAGCAGTTCGGCCGCGTGATCGGCTCGTTCCAGGCCGTCAAGCACATGTGCGCGGAGGTCTTTGCGGAGGTCGAGCCGGTGCGGTCGCTGCTGTGGTATGCCGCCTTTGCGTGGGACGATGGCCGCGAAGACGCGGCCACGATGGCGGCGCTGGTGAAATCGCACGGGACCGAGGCTGCCACGGAGGCCACCACTACCTGCATCCAGGTGTACGGCGGCATGGGCTTCACCTACGAGTGCGACATGCACGTGTGGTTCAAGCGTGCCGGCTACGACCGCCAGATGCTCGGCGGCCCCTCGGCGCTGCGCGAGAAGGCGGCCGCCGCTCTGATCGCCTGACGGTTCGCGCTCCACTCGCTCCGACGAACGACACCCGCCTGAGCCGCAGATGTCTTCCGTCATGAATGTCCTGCTCCCGCGCGTCGTCGGTTGGGCATGGCGGGACGCACGAGAGAAGCGGGAGACTGGTCATGAAGAAGCTGCTGGCCGCGATCGTTGCGGCCTTTGCCCTGGTGATGGTGGAAATGCCTACCGACGCTGAAGCGCATGGCTGGAGGCACCGACGGCCCCGAGTCGTGAGCTACTACCGCGTGCCGCGCTACCGGCACTACTACCGGCCTGCTCCGGTCTACTATCGACCCGCGCCGGTCATCCATTACGCTCCACGGCCGGTGTTCGGCGTCAGCTTCTACGCTCGATAGAGTTCAACAACGCGCGTCGGCTCATCGAGCGAACCCGAGCTGGAAGTAAGGCGCCTTCAGCGCCCCTTCCAGTTCGGCTTTCTCTTTTCTGCAAAAGCGCGCGGGCCTTCCACGAAGTCTTCGGATTGGAACAGCTCGCTGACCGCGGGGTAGTGCGCCTTGACGGCCTCCTCGAGCGGACGGCCGAGGCTGAGCGTGGCGACCTGCTTGGTCGCGCGCACCGACAGCGGCGCGCACTCCAGGATCTCGTTGGCCCACGCCAGTGCGCGCTCGAGCGCCTTGCCTGGCTCGGTCACTTCCTGAACCAGGCCGAGACGGTGTGCCTCGGCCGCGTCGATGTGGCGGCCGGTCAGCATCAAGCCCATGGCGTTCTTCAGGCCGATCTGACGCGGCAGGCGGTGCATGCCGGTGGCGAGCGCGGCCAGTCCCACGCGCGGCTCGGGCAGGCCGAGCTTGGCGTTCGAGGAGGCGATGATGATGTCGCAGGCGAGCGCGATCTCGAACCCGCCACCGAGCGCGACGCCGTTGACGGCGGCGATGACGGGCTTCCACAGATCGAAGCGGCTGGTCAGGCCTCCGAAGCCGCGCGGCGGGATCTCGAGCTTGCCCTGGTTCTGCGCCGTCCACTTCAAATCGTTCCCCGCCGAGAACGCCTTCTCGCCGGCGCCGGTGACGATGGCGACCCACAGGTCATCGTTGGCCGCGAAGTCGTCGAAGGCCTGTCCCATCTCGATGTTGGCGGGCGGATGCAACGAGTTGAACGACTCGGGCCGGTTTATGGTGACGATGAGGATGCGGCCTTGCGTTTCGACCGTAATGAATTCGTAGCTCATTGCTGAATCCTTGGCGGACGCGCATAGCGCGCCATCTGCTTCGTTGCAGCCCTCGGGGCTCGCTGCGGCGGGCCTCCAGCCCGCCTGCGCTCGCGCCTCGGTCTGCGCCTCGCATCTGGCACACTCTGCGCGCCCGCTCGTGGGTTCGCGGCGGACGCGCATAGCGCGCCATGTCCTTTGCTTGCAGGCCTCGGGCGCTGCGGCGCGGGTCGACGTACCCCTGCGATGATGTTTGCGCAAGCCGGCGGTCAGAACAGCGAGACGTGCTCGAGGTAGAGCTCGACGACCTGCGGACCTGCGATCATGTACAGGAACGCTCCGAAGGCGAGGAAGGGCCCGAACGGTATCGCCATGTCGAGCTTTCCCTTGCGCGCCAGCATCAGGAACAGCCCGATGATGGAGCCGGTGATGGCGCCCACCATGAGACTGAACAGGGGCGCCTGCCATCCCAGGAAGCCGCCGATCATCGCCAGCAGCTTGACGTCGCCGAAACCCATTCCCTCCTGCCCGCGCATGCGCTCGTAGGCCCAGCCGAACGCCCACAGCAGGCCGCCGCCGATGACGATGCCGGCCAGCGAGCTGCTCAGCGGAACGTGCCCGACGAAGAAGGCGGCCGCCGGCGCGACCAGGAGCGAAGGCAGCGTGATGCGATCGGGAATGATGAAGTAGTCGATGTCGATGAACGTGATGACGATCAGCGCCGACGTCAGTGCCAGGTACAGCGCCGTCTCGCGCGGCGGCAGGCCGCACGCGACGATCACGCCGAACAGCAGCCCCGTCAGCGCCTCCACGAGCGGATAGCGCGCCGAGAAGCGGTCGCCGCAGGACCGGCAGCGGCCGCGCAGGAGGAAGTAGCTGAGGACCGGGACGTTGTCGTACCAGGCGATCGGCTCCTTGCACCTTCGGCAGTGCGAAGGCGGCGTGACCACCGACTCGTCATCGGGCATGCGGTAAATCGCCACGTTCAGGAAGCTGCCGACGATGAGGCCGAAGAGAATTGCGAAGAGGATGATCACGTCAGGCTCGAGGCGCTGCGGCGGTGTCGAGCCGACTATAGCCGGGCTGGCCGAGGGGGACGAATCAGCGCCGCCATCATTTCCGTACTCCGCTCCGGTGCGGCGACCGCCGGATCGTGCCCGCCGCATTGGCCGGCGCCATGGCTGTCGCCCAGCCCTGCCGCACCGGCCGCGCCAGCCACACCCGCAGCCGGCTCAGCGCGGAGTGGAAGTCATCGGCGGATCGGTGCTGCTGTCCCAGTGGAATTCGCGTGCGCCTGCCGGATGCGTGGCCGTTGCCGCCCATGCGGTTTCGTCGGCGGAATCGATCGACAGCTCCACTCCTTCGGAGACGCTGAAGCCGGACAGGTCGGTGGCATCGGAGGCGTAGTGGGCGTTGGTGGCGCGAAACAGCTCCTGCGCGGCCGCCAGGTTGCGCAGGTCCTGCTGCGAGCGCGTGTCGTAGGCGGCGGCGCGAAACTCGCTGAACCGAGGCAGCGCGGCCGCCACCAGAATGCCGAGTATGGCTACGACGACGAGCAGCTCGAGCAGGCTGAAGCCGCGGTGCGCGTGCGTGGCCAGGGCCGACGGTGCGCCGACCTCGCCGGCGTGCCGCGCGCGCGCGTTCCGTGATGATGCGGTCGCAGGTGCCTTCATGATGTCCCTCCAAGCAGGAGCGAGGCCGATCCGAGCATCGGCTGATACAGCGCCATCACGCCGCCGCCCACGGCCGCCGCCATGACGACGACTGCCGCCGGCTCGGCCAGGCGGCACAGGCGCGACAACGCGTGATCGGCAGCGGCGCCTTCGAGCGCCGCCAGCCGCGTGAATGCGGACGCGTAGTCGCCGGTGGCCTCGGCGATCTCCAGCAGCGCGGTGGCATCGCCGCTGCGGTCGAGCAGCGCCGCGTTCCAGCAGCGCGACATCGGGGCGCCGCGCCGCAACGAGCGCAGGCAGCGCGACAGGCGCCCGGAAATCACGCTGTTGTCGGCTGCCGAGGCGGCAAGACGCAGCGCCTCCTCGAGCTCGCAGCCCGCGTCCAGGAGGACGGCAATCAGCGCGCAAGCCGAGTGAAGCTGCCGCGGCGCCGTCAGCCCACGCAGCACGGGAAGCCGCAGCAAGGCCAGGTCGAAGAGGCGGCGGCAGCGGCGGCTGCGCGCCCGAGCGACCGCCGCGGCACCGACCGCAGCCGCCAGCCACGCAGCGACGACGATGGCATTGCGCTGAACCCAGACGCCGAAGGCCAGCAGCATTCGCGTCGTCGCCGGCAGCTCGGCGCCGCGGTCGGAGTAGAGGCTGGTAAAGGCAGGAAGAACCGAGATCGAAAGGAACGCCAGCGCGGCCAACGCTCCGGCGACCAGCAGGCACGGGTACGACAGCGCCGACACGAGGCGCCGCGCGCCGGCCGACTGCTGCTCCATCTGCGAGGCGAGCAGCATGAGTGCACGTGCCGCGGCGCCGCCGGCCTCGCCGGCGCGCACCACGGCGACCTCGACGTCGCGAAAGGGAAGGTCGTCGGCCTGCATCGCCGCCGACAGCGCCGTGCCCCGTTGCACGGCCGTGTTCAGGCGCGTCAGACAGACATTGCCGCCGCGCGCCGAGGAGGCGATGGCTTCGCTGGTGGTCATTCCGGAGGCGGTCAAGGCGGCGATGCGCGCGATCGCCGCCGCGGCCTCGCGGCGGCTGACGGGACGGCGCCGAGCTGCGGCCGCTGCCGCGCCGTGCGTGCGCCGACGCAGGCGCAGCTGGCGCGCATCGGCTTTCGAGGCGCCGCCCGCCACGGGAGCGCGGGAACGCGTCAGGCGCATGACGGACCCTTCTCCTCGCCGGGCTGCGGGCAGTGCGCGAGCGTCTCGCCGAGCGACGTCTCGCCGGCCAGCACGTGCGAGAGGCCGCAGGCGCCGAGGCTGCCGGCGGCGAACGGCTCGGGGGCCAGCTCCGCGCACGCGGCAACCTCGAACAGCGCGAGCCGGCCGCGAAAGCCGACGCCGTCGCAACGATCGCAGCCCACCGGTGCCGCCACCGCCGCCGGCGCGCGCAGCCCCGCCAGTGCGAAGAGACGCCCGTGCGCGCTCGGCACTGCCGCCGTGCTGTGGCAGTGCGAGCACAGCCGCCGCACCAGGCGCTGCGCGATGACCAGAGAGATGGTCGCGCGCACCAGGTAGTCGGGCACTCCCATCTCCGGCATGCGCAGCAGCGCCTCGCGGGCATGGCTGGCGTGCACGCTCGACAGCACGAGGTGTCCCGTCAGCGCCGCGCGGCAGGCGATGCGCGCGCTGTCGGCGTCGCGGATCTCTCCGATCATCAGCACGTCCGGGTCCTGGCGCAGGAGCGCGCGCAGAGCGACCGCGAACGTGCGGCCGACGTCCTCGTCGACCGGCACCTGCGAGACCCCTTCGACGTCGAGCTCGACCGGATCCTCGACGCTGACGATGGAGCGCGACGGGCGCCGCAGATGTGATAGCGCGGCATAGAGCGTGGTGGACTTCCCGCTGCCCGTGGGGCCAGCCACGATGACCAGGCCGTTCGAACGTGACAGCGCGCGGTCGAGGCTCGCGCGCTGCGCCGGTTCCATTCCGAGCTCTTCGAGCGTGCGCGCGGCGTTGCCGTGGGGGAGGAGCCGCAAGGCGATCTTTTCGCCTCGGGCCACCGGCAGGAACGCCGCGCGCACGTCCACGCGCCTCCGGCCCGACTCGAAGCTGAAGCGTCCATCCTGAGGTACGCGTCGTTCGGCCAGGTCCACGCGCGAAAGAAGGCGGATGCGGGCGAGAAGGGACGGCACGAGCGCCGCCGGCGGCGGCTCGAGGTCGCGCAGGTGACCGTCGATGCGCATGCGCACGCGCAGACCTTCGCGGTCCGGCTCGAAGTGAAGGTCGGATGCCTCGGCGCTGGCCGCGGCCGTCAGGTAGGCGTCCAGGAGGCGCACTGCAGGGGCGCCTCCTTCGTCATGGCGGGCAGCGTACCTGTCTCGAGCGGTGCCGTTGGCGGCGGAGAACACGGACGACATGCACGCGATGCTAGGGCGGCCGCGCATGCCGGCTCAACGACGAAGATGTGATGAAGAGCGGGAGTTGCGGCGCGGCTACAGCTGCACCGCCCGGTGTCCCTTCTCCGCCAGCATTGCCAGGATGCTGTCGCGGCCGAGCAGGTGGCCGCTGCCGACGACGACGAAGTAGGTGCCCGTGCCGCTGAGGTACCGCTCGACGGCTTCGGTCATCTTGCGATTGCGCTGCGTGAACAGGCGATCGTAGAGCATGGGGTTGGCACGCCGCAGCGGCTCCACGACCAGATCGGTGATACGCTCGCCGTCGCCGCGCTTCCAGGCATCCTGCGCGCGCTGAATGGCTGCCGGCAGCTCGTGCATGTTGCGCACGGCGTGCTCGAGCGACGCCAGCTGCGCCTCCTCGGGCATGTCACGGAAGATGGCGACCTGATCGAGCATGGTCTCCAGCGTCTCGACCTTCTTCCGGCCGGCCATCCGCCGAAGGTGCTCTTCGATTCCCCACTCGGCCTTGTAGCCGGCCGCCGCCAGCGCCACGTTCGTCAGCGTCAGGTAGGCGTACCACGGACGCATCTTCCAGATGTCGGACAGCTCGGGGGAGTCCTTGCGCTCCTCGATGATCCGCTCCAGCGCCTGGCGCGTGGAGGCGTCGATGTGGCGGTCCAGCGAGTCGCCTTGCGGATAGGTTCCGTAGACTTCCAGCAGGCGCTTGGACTGCTCTTTCCCCACCGGCGAGACGTCGAGCTCGGTCACCAGCACGCTGGAAGCATGAAAGGCGTTGCGGATGCGCGGATCGAGCGGGTACAGATCGGCGCTGGCGACGTGGATGGAGCCGAGCAGGTAGACGGTGGCCGAGCTCGACGTCACCTTCCACAGCAGCACGCCGGTGTTCTTCGGCTCCGACTGCGGGTGCTCGTTCAGAGCTGGGGCAGGCGGTGCCGCCGGCACCGCCGGGACGACATCGCCCGGACGCGCGTCGCCGGTTCCGGGCGTCGTCAGTTCGCGCGCAGTCTCTTGCGCGCCGGTGACGGCGGGGGCGCAGACGAGCAGCAGAAGGGCGAGGGCGGAAGTTGCGGTCCTCTGCATGGGCTGTGCGACTGTCCTATTCGGGCGGCAGCTTCCAGTAGAAGGTGGCTCCGGCGCCGGGCTCGCTTTCGGCCCAGATCTTGCCGCCGTGTCTTTCGATGATGCGCCGCACGATGGCAAGACCGACGCCCGTGCCTTCGTATTCGGACGCGCCGTGCAGCCGCTGGAAGACCCCGAAGATCTTCTGCGCGTACTCCATCTCGAAGCCGATGCCGTTGTCGCGAATGAAGTAGACGACCGCGCCGTCGCGGGCAGCCGCGCCCACCTCGATGGCCGCGGGGCGGCGCGCGCGGCTGTACTTGACCGCGTTGCTCAACAGGTTGACGAACACCTGGCGCAGCAGCGCCGGATCGGCCGTGCACGGGGGCAGATCGCCCAGCGTGATGACCACCTCGCTTTCCGGCAGGCCGGCGCACGCGATCTTCAGCGCCTCGCGCGCCAGCGCGAGCGTCTCGACGGGCTGCTTGTTCAGCGATTGCCGTCCCAGACGCGCAAACGCGAGCAGATCGTCGATGAGACGGTCCATCGTGACAGCCCGATCGTTGACCGCCTGCAGGTACTGGCGGCCCTCATCGTCGAGAGCCGCTGCGTGCTCGTCCAGGAGCAGGCGCGTAAAGCCCGAGATGCTGCGCAGCGGGGCGCGAAGATCGTGCGAGACGGAGTAGGTGAAGCTCTCGAGATCGCGCGCGATGGCCGCCAGCTCGAACGTCCGCTCGGCCACCCGCCGCTCCAGGTCGACGGCCAGACGCCGGTTCTCCTCCTCGGCGAGCTTGTGCTCGGTGATGTCGCGGTAGTTGAACACCAGCGCTCCGACCGCTTCGTCGTCGACGAGATTGGTGATGGCCGAATCGACCCATCGCCAGCTGCCGTCGGCGTGGCGCAGGCGGTAGCGGGCGCGAGCCGTTGCGCCGTGCTTGCCGATGACTTCGCCGAGAGCCTGCATCAGCGCGGGAAGGTCTTCACGGCATACGTTGCCATAGGCGGGCTCCCCGATGCCGGACTCCGGATCGTGGCCGAGAATGCGTGCAACCGCCGGGCTGCGGTAGAGCAGCATGCCGTTGGCACCGACGAGCGCGGTGCCTTCGGTGGCGTGCTCGATCAGGGCGCGGAAGCGGCGCTCGCTGCGCTGGACCGAGTCGGTGGCGGTGATGGCGGCCGTGACGTCGGTGAACAGAAGCGCGATGTGCGGGATGTTGCCGTGCGAATCGGGCAGCGGAAGCGTGACGACGTCGATGGCCACTCGCCGCGCGTACGTAACGCGCACGTGCTCGAGCTGCCTGGCATCGTACCAGAACGGCCCGAAGCGCCCGGTGTGGCCGGCGAAGGCCTGCCGAACGGCCAGCATGCCGCCGCGGCGCTCGAGGTTTTCGTCGCGAAAGACGTTGTAGTCAGGCGGCGGCTCGGCTCCGAACATGTCGCGGAAGGCGCGGTTGACCAGGAGCGACTTGCCGCTGGCGTCATAGATCTGCAGGCCGATGGGCGCGTGCGCGAACAGCAGCTCGAGCAGGCGCAGCGGATCGTCCATCGCCCGCAGGCGCTCTCGAATCAGCCTCAGTTCGTCCATCGACGTCAGGTTCGTCCGAATACCGCTATGTCACTCGTAACGAGGCGACGATAGCCGGCGTGCAGGCTTCATACGAGCGGCGGAACGCCGACGGCCGCCAGCATGACACCGACGGGGGCGGTCCTTCCGGTGAAGCGGCGAAATGCGATCGCGCCCTGGTGGACGAGCATGTGGCGCCCATCGATGACCGGCCGTCGGGCTTGGTGAGCGAGGCGCAGGAACGGCGTCAGCGTGCCGCCGTAGGCCAGGTCGAAATGCACGCAGCCGGCGCTCGTCTTCTCGGGGCGGTACGGCAGAAACGAGCCGCCGTGCAGGCCGACCGGCGTGCAGTTGATGACGAGGTGACGGCTGGCCAGGAAGTCGGCGTCGCCGAGAACCTCGAGCCCGGCCGCGCGCAGCCGCCGCCCGCTCTCGAAGTGACGGGCCAGCTTCCTGGCCTTGGCCACGGTGCGGTTGGCGAGCACGATCTCGGCGGCGTCATGCGCCAGCAGCGCATGCACGATCGCGCGAGCGCTTCCGCCGGCGCCGATGACGAGGGCGCGTTTGGCGCGTGAGCGGAAGTCGTGCGCGAGCAGTGCGCGGTGGAAGCCCTCGGCGTCGGTGTTGTCGCCGACGATATCGTCGCCCTCGCGATAGACCGTGTTGACCGCGCCGATGGCGCTGGCCGTGTCCGTGAGGCGATCGACCAGGCGGACGACGGCTTCCTTGTAAGGCACGGTGACGTTGAAGCCGACGATGCCGAGCGTCTTCATCGCGCGCACGGCGTCGCGAAGGCCGCGCGAGGAGGCGCGGAAGGGAACGTAGACGAAATCCAGTCCCAGCTCGGCGTAGGCCGCGTTGTGCATGCGCGGTGAAAGCGAGTGATCGACCGGATCGCCGAGGATGCCCACCACGCGCGTGGTGCCCTCGACGCTCGCACGAGCCGGCGCCGGCCGACGAGCCGGCGCCGCGCTGCTTCGCCGGCCGCGCATCGGTGCCTCTCAGGACAGCGCGGCGTGCGCGGCCGCAAGCCGCGCCACGGGCACGCGGTAGGGCGAGCACGAGACGTAGTCCAGGCCGATCTTGTGGCAGAAGATCACCGAGCGCGGATCGCCGCCGTGCTCGCCGCAGATGCCGAGCTTCAGGTCCGGCTTGACGCTGCGGCCCTTCTCGCTGGCGATCTTCATGAGCTCGCCGATGCCGGCCTGATCGATGCTGACGAACGGGTCCTCGTCGAGCACGCCCTGGTCGACGTACGCGGGCAGGAAGCGGCCGGAGTCGTCGCGCGAGAGGCCGAAGCCCATCTGCGTGAGGTCGTTGGTGCCGAAGGAGAAGAAGTCGGCCTGGCGGGCGATTTCGTCGGCCGTCAGCGCGGCGCGGGGAACCTCGATCATCGTGCCGACGGTGTAGGCGAGCTTCTTCTTCTTCTTGGCGAGCACGTCCTCGGCCGTGTCGATGACGAGCCTGCGCAGGCGCTCGAGCTCGCGCGGCGTGGCCACCAGCGGGATCATGATCTCGGGCAGCACCTTGACGCCCTTGCCGGCCACCTCGACGGCGGCCTCGATGATGGCGCGCGTCTGCATCGCGTAGATTTCCGGGTAGGTGATCGCGAGGCGGCAGCCGCGGTGACCGAGCATCGGGTTGAACTCGTGCAGGGCCTGCCCGGTCTGCTCAAGCTGCTTCTTGTCGAGTCCCGTCTTCTTGGCGAGCTCGGCATACTCGGCGTCGCTGTGCGGGAGGAACTCGTGCAGCGGCGGGTCGAGCAGGCGCACCGTCACCGGCAGCCCTTCCATGGCCTTGAAGATGCCGACGAAGTCCTTGCGCTGATACGGAAGCAGCTTGGCCAGCGCCTTCTCGCGCGCCTTCAGGTCGGCGGCCAGGATCATCTCGCGCACCGCGTCGATGCGGTCGCCCTCGAAGAACATGTGCTCGGTGCGGCAAAGGCCGATGCCTTCGGCGCCGAACTCGCGCGCGACCCTGGCGTCCTGCGGCGTGTCGGCGTTGGTGCGCACCTTGAGGCGGCGCGCCTTGTCCGCCCACTTCATCAGCTTGGCGAAATCGCCGGAGAGCTTGGCCTGGCTGGTGGGAACCTGGCCGACGTAGACCGAGCCGGTGCTGCCGTCCAGGGTGATCCAGTCGCCGGCCTTGACGGTCGTGTTGCCGGCGGTCATGCGCTCGGCGTTGTAGTCGATGCGAAGCGTCTCGCAGCCGACCACGCAGCACTTGCCCATGCCGCGGGCGACCACGGCGGCGTGCGAGGTGCGGCCGCCCTTGGCGGTAAGAATTCCTTCGGCGGCGTTCATGCCGCCGATGTCCTCGGGCGAGGTCTCGGTACGCACGAGGATGACCTTCTCGCCGTTCTTCTTGGCCTCCACCGCATCGTCGGCCGAGAACACGACCTTTCCGGCCGCCGCGCCCGGTGATGCACCGAGGCCCTTGGCCAGCAGCGTCTTGGCCGCCTTGGCATCGATGGTCGGGTGCAGGAGCTGATCGATCTGGTCCGGAGCCACGCGCAGGACCGCCGTGTTGGAGTCGATCAGGCCCTCCTTCTCCATCTCCACGGCTATGCGCACGGCCGCCGTGGCGGTGCGCTTGCCGTTGCGCGTCTGCAGCATCCACAGGCGCGAGTTCTCGATCGTAAACTCCATGTCCTGCATGTCGCGGTAGTGCTTCTCGAGCTTGGAGGCGAACCCGAGCAGCTCCTTGGTGGCCTTGGGCATGAGCTCCTCGAGGGACGGGAACTTCTGGCGCCGGTCCTTCTCGGAAACGCCGTTCTCCTTCGCCCATTGCTGCGAGGCGTGCTTGAGAGTCTGCTGCGGCGTGCGGATGCCGGCCACCACGTCCTCGCCCTGCGCGTTGACGAGGAACTCGCCGAAGAAGCGCTTCTCGCCCGTGCCGGGGTCGCGCGTGAAGGCCACGCCGGTGGCGCTGTCGTCGCCCATGTTGCCGAACACCATGGCCTGCACGTTGACGGCGGTGCCCCAGGACTCGGGGATGTTGTTGAGCTTGCGGTAGATGACCGCGCGCTCATTGAACCAGGAACGGAAGACCGCGCCGATGGCGCCCCAGAGCTGCTCCTGCGGATCGCTCGGGAAGGGCCGGCCGCAGCGCTTGCGCACGAGATCCTTGAATTCGGTGACCAGCTCGCGCAGGTCCGAGGCGCTCATGTCCGTGTCGAGCTCGATGCCGAGCTTGTGCTTCTTCTTCTCGATGATGGCCTCGAACGGATCGGCCTCCTTGGCCGACTCCGGCTTGAGGCCCATCACCACGTCGCCGTACATCTGGACGAAGCGGCGGTAGCTGTCCCAGGCGAAGCGCTCGTTGCCGGAGGCGGTGGCCAGCCCGACGACGGTCTTGTCGTTGAGGCCGAGGTTCAGCACCGTGTCCATCATGCCCGGCATCGAGGCGCGCGCGCCCGAGCGGACCGACACCAGCAGCGGATTGGCCGGATCGCCGAACTTCTTGCCCATCGCCTTCTCGAGGCGGGCCACCGCGTCGGCGACCTGCGACTCCAGCCCCTTGGGGTAGGTGCCCTTCTTGGGATCGTAGACGGCGCAGACTTCGGTCGTGATGGTGAAGCCGGGAGGCACCGGCAGGCCGAGGCCTGCCATCTCGGCCAGGTTGGCGCCCTTGCCGCCGAGCAGGTTCTTCATCGAGGCGTTGCCTTCGGTGGCCTTGTCGCCGAAGAAGTAGACCATCTTTTCGAGCGACGGCGATGCGGACCCGCCGCGCCGGACTGCGGCCGGCGCGCTCTTCTTCGCGGCGGAGTTCTTGCCGGTCTTCTGTGCCGTCCTGGCGGCGGGCTTGGATGTCTTGCTGCTCTTGCTGGTGCTGATGCGGTTCATGTCTGACGCTTCGTCCTCGAGGTTGCTGGTTTCCGAAAGAGCGCGCGGCGGCGCGAAGGCGCGGGGCTGCTGCGCTCAGGCTAGGGGAGCATGGCCGCCTGCCATCCTTCTCAAGCGGCCGGGCTCAAAGGCCCGGCCTGGATGGGCGGGGCCACTTTCTTTCGTACGATGTCGTAGAGGTCGTCGATGCGGACGCGGTCCTGGCTCATCGTGTCGCGGTCGCGCAGCGTGACGGTGCCGTCCTTGAGCGTGTCGTAGTCGACGGTTACGCCAAGGGGCGTGCCGATCTCGTCCTGGCGCCGGTAGCGGCGCCCGATCGAGCCGGCCTGATCGTAGGTGACCGCGAAGTGCGGGCGCAGCATCTCGACGATCTCCTGCGCCTTGGCGTCCATGCCGTCGCGCTTCATCAGCGGCAGGATGGCGACCTTGATGGGAGCCAGCGACGGGTGCAGGCGCAGCACGGCGCGGCGGTCGTTCTCCGGGCCGTCCTCGTCGTAGGAGTCGACGAGGAAGGCCAGCGTGGCGCGGTCGGCGCCGGCGCTCGGCTCGATGACGTAGGGAACGTAACGCTCCTTGGTCTGATCGTCGAAGAAGGAGAGGTCCTTGCCCGAATACTCGATGTGCTGCTTGAGATCGAAGTCGGTGCGGTTGGCGACGCCTTCGAGCTCCTGCCAGCCGATCGGGAATTCGTACTCGACGTCGCCGCAGCCCTTGGCGTAGTGCGCCAGCTCGTCGCTGGCGTGGCTGCGAAGGCGCAGGCGCTCGCTGCGGATTCCGTAGTTCTTGTACCACTGCAGGCGGCGCTCGCTCCAGTACTGGAACCACGCGTCGTCGGTGCCCGGCGGCACGAAGAACTCGAGCTCCATCTGCTCGAACTCGCGCGTGCGGAACAGGAAGTTGCCGGGAGTGATCTCGTTGCGAAAGCTCTTGCCCATCTGGGCGATGCCGAACGGCGGCTTCATGCGCGCGGAGTTCACCACGTTGACGAAGTTGACGAAGATGCCCTGCGCGGTCTCGGGCCTCATGAAGACGACGGCGGCCGAGTCCTCGACCGGCCCCATGAACGTCTTGAACATGAGATTGAAGCTGCGCGGCTCGGTCAGCTCGCCTTCGCACTGGCCCGGATGCAGGCTCGGCTTCTTGGGGCACGCGATCTGGCCGATGTGGTCGGCGCGGAAGCGGCCCTTGCAGAGCTTGCAGTCCACCATCGGGTCGGTGAAGTTCGCGACGTGGCCGCTGGCCTCCCACACGCGCGGATGCATGAGGATGGAACAATCCAGACCGACGATGTCGGGGCGCGTGGTGACGGTGTCGCGCCACCAGGCTTCCTTGACGTTGCGCTTGAGCTCGACGCCGAGGGGCCCGTAGTCGTAGCAGCTTCCCAGGCCGCCGTAGATCTCCGACGACTGGAAGACGAACCCCCGCCGCTTACAGAGGTTGACGATCTTCTCCATGGTGACGACGGAGGTCGTCGCGGCGGTCGAGGCGGGGTCGGACACTAGCGTTTTTCCTCGTGTTCCTTCTGCTGGCGTGCGAAGGAACCGCAGTCTGTAGCGCGGTGCGGCGATGCGTTCAACCGGTCGACTCGACTGCGCGCGGCGCGTGATCGTTCGATCGACATCGAGAGGCTGGAGACGGGCACCCACGCCACGGTCACGCTCGACGGAGCGATCCGCAGGCGACCTTCCGGTACGCGTGGAAAGAAGCTGCACCTGGCCTTCGAGAGTCAGCTGGGCCCGGCCGACGGAGCCAGCGCGCGCCGCGTCCTGCTCTACGGCGGCGCGGCCAGGGCCAGTCTGCGGCCCGCGCTGCCGTCAGGGACGGCTGCAGGCCGCCCCACCATGATTGTGTTGGAACACCTCGGTCGAACATTCCTCGGCAACGTAACGTGTCTCGACGCAGCGGCCCTCGGTGCCATCCTGCTGATCGCCGAACACGATGATCGTACGAAGCGGGGAGTAGCGCTCGGCGATACCATAGCGATCCGCCGCTGCGGTGACTTGCACGTCGGTTTGGCGCGGACCGGCCGTGCTGCGGTCGCGCAGGACCACCTTGCGTATTCCGCGGATCGGTGTGGCGGATCCGTCGCGATAGCGTATGACGCCGTTCTTGATCGTCCAGCCGCGGCGCTCCTGTGCCGAGAACAGGCCGGGTGGTAGTTGCGCGTCGACGAGCGCGCCACCGGGTGCACCTTCGATTCGTACGCGCAGGCCGTGCTCGAGCACTGGCAACGAGGCGAAGTCGGCGACGCCGTCGGGCAGAGTGAATCGCGAACGGATTCCTATGCGGTTGGATCGTCGCGGGTAGGCCTCCGACGCCATGGAATTGGAGACCGAGGTGCGGCTGACGGCGGCAGTGTCATCCGCCGATACGCACGGGTCGCAGCCGTCGACGACGAAGTCGCCGTCGAGATCGATGGAGTCGTCATGGCCCGTACATCGATCGCAAGCGACATCTTCGGAGCTGCAGTATTTGCGGAAGTAAAGCTCCATGACCGCGGGCCACGTGTCGGATGCGTAGATCGGCTCCTGCACGATCCGCAGCAACGCGGCGACGCTGCCCGCGGCGCTCATCGCCGCGTCCAACTCGACCATTCTGCCCGGACGGAAGCTGTCACGGAGCGGCACGGGGCTGCCTGTCGGCGTGCCCGTCATGGTGCGCGCAACCATTTCCATATCCTCGCTTCCGCTCGACCCGGGATCGATCGCGACCCAGGTCCCGTTGCGTGCCGTCGCCAGAAGCGGACCCTGGACCGCGACCGGCGCTGCCAGCGGCTCCAGTGATGGCTGATAGGTTGCCACGCTTTCAACCGCCGAGCCGCTGTTGGCCCATCCGACTGCCAGCGAGCCGTCGTCCGCCATCCCGATGTCCAGGATCGCCTGCACGCCCGATCCGAGCGTGCGCGTCACCACCGGCGCGTCCGCGGAATCGAACGCCGCGACTTTCGCCTCGTAGACTTCGCCCTGACGCTCGACCCACGCGGCCGTATAGGAGCCGTCGCCGGCAGAAGCGATCTCTGCGCCGTGACCGGTCATGCCCGGCGCGGTCGCGATGACGACCTCGCTGCCGAGAAGCGTGCCGCCCAGCGCGAAGCGGCGCGCGCGTATATCCAAGGACCCGTATGTCCACCACGACGCGATGAACTCGCCACTGCCGACATACGAAACATCGGAGGCGTGCTGATCGCCCGCCGCTATGGTGTTGATCTGGAACTCCTGACCCAGCGGAACGCCATTGGCATCGTAGGCCCGGGCAAAGACGCCGAAGCTGTCTCCGTCACGGCCCACTCCAGGAGGTGCCTCCGGCTCGACGTCATCGCGGCTCGCGATCAGTACGACCACTTCGCCGGTCTCCGTCGCGGCCAGGCCTGCAGGCGCCTGCCAGCCCCGCACGAATGTGTTGACCACCTCGGGTTGCCCCAGGGCTGAGCCATCTTCCGAAAGGTACCAAAGATAGGTATCCATGCT
The DNA here is from genome assembly GCA_035626395.1 of Candidatus Limnocylindrales bacterium. Classification (NCBI taxonomy): domain Bacteria; kingdom Bacillati; phylum Chloroflexota; class Candidatus Limnocylindria; order Candidatus Limnocylindrales; species Candidatus Limnocylindrales bacterium. The sequence goes on from DASPNR010000007.1 coordinate 507,512, forward strand.
CGCTTCGGTGGAGTCCCTCAGCCTGCCGAAGCTGACGGCATAGCCGCCGTTCGGGAGTGCGACCATTTGAAGGGACTGAGGCGCGCTGAGCGTGGGCGACTGTTCGAGTGGTAGCTTTTGTTCCGGCATGCCCGCGAGCAGTTCCGCATGAGCGGCCGGCGCTATACAGGTGGCGACCATCAGGACAGGTGAGACGATCCATGTCGGCCGAAAATGGGTCATGCGCCGCATGGCCGCACATGTCCCTTCTGTTTCGCCTGAGTCAACTCACTCGCGGGAGAAGGACGTCTGCGCTGCCCGGACGGCGCGATTCAGGACCGGTCCAGCTCAAACCCGCAGCACGATCTTCCCGAAGTTCGCGTTCGACTCCATGCGGCGGTGCGCGGCCGGCGCCTCCGCCAGCGGCATCACCGAATCGATCACCGGCACGATGGCGCCCGCGGCAACGTGCGGAAGCACGCTCTTCTCGAATGCCCGCGTCGCCAGCGCCTTCTCTTCGAGCGGGCGCGAGCGCAGCAGCGTGCCGCGGATCTGAAGCCGCTTGTTGAGCAGCGGCCCGAGCGGCAGCTCGCCGCTGAAGCCGCCCATCAGCCCCACCACGACCATGCGGCCCTTCTCGGCCATCGCCTGGACATTGGCTGCAAGATAGGAAGCGCCGACGAAATCGACGACGACATCGACGCCGCGCCCGCCGGTCAGCTCGCGCGCACGCTCGGCGAACTGCTCCTCCTTGTAGTTGATCCCGGCATCGAGCCCCAGCGCTGCGGCCTGCGCCAGCTTCTCGGCCGAGCCGGCGGTGCCGATGACCGGTGTCGCGCCCATGGCCTTGGCCACCTGCACCACCGAGGTGCCGACGCCGGAACCGGCGGCGTGGACGAGCACCGACTCGCCGCACACGAGCCCGCATTGGGAGAGCGCATCGTGCGCCGTGATCAGAGCTTCGGGCAGCGCCGCGGCCTCCTCGTACGAGAGACAATCGGGGATGACGGAGACGAGCCGGAAATGCGTCGCGACCTTCTCCGCATAGCCGCCGCCGGCGAGGAGGCCCATGACGCGGTCACCGACGGCGATTCCCAGCACACGCTCGCCGGCCGCAAGGACTTCGCCGGCGAACTCGAGGCCCGGCACCTCGAACTGCGGCTTGGGGCCGGGCTGCGGGTAGAAGCCGCGTCGCTGCAGGATGTCGGCCCGGTTCAGCGCCGTCGCACGAACGGCGACGAGAACGTCTTCCGGGCCGATGGCCGGGTCGGGAATGTCGCGAAGGACGAGGACGTCCGGGTCGCCGTATTGGCCGATGACGATGGCTTTCATGCCGTCTCCTCTGATGTCGTGCCGCGCGCCGGGACGGCACGCCGCGGACTCATACAACGCTGCTGGGGCGGGACAACCCATCCCACCCCACTGGCTGTTGCCGGTGCGCGCAGCTAGCGTTCGATGTGCGGGGGAGCCCATGCTCGATCTGCGCCTGATCCCGATGTTCGTCATGGCTGCGACGGTGCCGGTGGCGGCGGCCATCGGCACAACGGCGTTCGCGCAGGAGTGCGCCCTTGCCGTCTCCGGGGAAGGGCCGCCCAAGGCGAGCGATGCGCTTGCCGTCCTCCGCGCCGCCGTCGGCAGCCTCGCGTGCCAGCTGTGCGTGTGCGATGTCGACCGCTCCGGCAACACCACCGCCTCCGACTCGCTCGCAACGCTGAAGGCTGCCGTCGGCCAGGACATACGGCTGCGCTGCGTTGCCTGCCCGGTCACCGAAACCATCGGCGTGGCCGGTGGAACGGTCACTTCGGCGGACGGGCGGTTCGAGATCCGAATTCCAAAGGACGGTGTCGGGGCCGACGTCGAAGTCACGGTGGCCGGCAAGGCCCTCTCGCGCCTCGGCGATGCGTTCGGCGACGTCTCCCTGACCGACGCCTACGAGGTGCTGCCGGAAGGCCTCCAGATCGTCCCTCCGGCCGCCGTCATCGTCCACGCCGACGCCACCCGGCAGGAGGACGGCAGCCTCGATGCACCGATCGAAGTGATCCTCGTGGAGGAACCGGACGCGTCGCTGCTTGCCGGCGGTGCAGCCGGCGTCGACGGCGTTCTTCCCCTGCTCGGCGATGCCACGGTCGACGTGGACGTCGAGCGGGTGCGGCGGCAGGCCGAGATCGTGCGCGCCGGCGAGGTCGGAATCGGCAGAGCCACTCGCGTCCGTCTGCGACTTCCCGCTTCCCCGCCGGTCGATCTGGCGCAGCCGGTCGAGGTCGGGTTCGGTGGTGCGACGGGCGTCGAAGAGCACTCCTACAGAGCGGTGTACGAAGACGAACTCGCCAACCATTTCCTGCCGATGGAGGGCGTTCCTCTGATGACGCCGCCGATCAGCGTCGGCACGAGCGGACACCTGCTTTCCATCGATTACATCTGCGATCGGGCCGGTCCCCACGATTATCTGGCCAAGGCCACGCTGGACGCCTTCGACGATGCGATCCTGCAGTTCTACACGCAGGAGGTTTTCCTGCAGGGAACGATCCGGTGCGTCGGCCCGGTCGCCCTGGCCACCGACTTTGCGTTCACCGACGGCTGCGCCGGCACGCTGCTTCCTTTTGGACCGGCCGGCAGCGGGGCCAAGATCGCGTGCACGGGCGGCGGCGTGAGCGACAACGGCGTGCGGGTCATGCTCCCGCAAGAGGACCCCGACACGTTCGCGGTTCCGCCGGTCGCCGAACTGATCACGGCCGGCGTCAAGGAGTCCGCTCCGACCTTCGACGTCGCAATCCTGCCCGCGCCCGGCGAGAGCCCGAACGATGCCGTGCTGGCGGTGGGCGCGACCGCGCAGCTCTGGCGCTACGATCCGCAGAGCGGGAACCTGCACGACGTCTTCCCGGTGCTCATGGGCAGCCACAACTTCGTCGACGTCTCGCATCCCGTGCAGGAGCAGGGCAGCGCCTCGGCCGTGATGATCGACGCGGCGACCAGCTCGTTCTTCCTGTTCGAATACGACGGCACCGCTTCGCCTGCGCCGCCGCAGTTGCTGCTCGGTGCGACGGCCTTCGACGACGCCGGCGTCGATGGCGGTCTGGCCACGGGGCGTATCCGTACTTCCAGCGGCCCCTTGATCGGATCGACGCTGGGCAACGGCCTCGACCCCGGCACCATCTTCTTCCATGACCTTGTCGATCCGCAGGCCAACGTCACGGTGATCGGCGAGGGCGGGCTAGATCCGCAGGTCATGGACTGCGCTGGCTCGCTGTGCGTGCAGACGAGCGCCGCCGACGACGCGATGACCGTCATCTCATGGCCGCAGAGCGGACTGCCGACCATCCTCGACACGGTATCCCTGAGCGATGATCCGGTAGGCGCCAAGGTCTTCGCGCTCGGCGGGACGCGCTACTTCGTCGTCACCGCCTCGCGCGGCGAGGACCTGCTCGACCTGACCGTGATCGACACCGCCGGCGACAAGCTCGTCGAATCGAGCAGTCAATCGGCGATGCCGCCCGACTGCCAGCAGCCGAGCACCGTCGGCTCGGTCGGCGCCGACTCGGTGGTGGTCAATTGCGCGGCAACCTCGACCTTCGCGTACTTCCCGGGGATCGTGCCGGCGCAGTAGGCCCGCGGGATCCTTACGTCATCACGGCTGCTTTCGCTGCGCGCTGCGCAGCGACGCCAGAAACGCGCGGGACCGCGGCGGCTTGCTGAGGTGAAGATCGACCAGCCGTTCCAGCAGCGCCGAGGCCAGGCGGCAGACCTCCGGCGGTGCCGCCTCCGGAACGCTTTGGGCCGCGCGCCGCACGTACTCCATCAAAGGTGCGTCGATGACGCGACGGCTCGGCCGGAAGCTCGCGTCCTCCGGATCGATGCCGAGCGACTCCGCCTCGTGCCGTGAGCAGATGACGCCGCTGCCGCGGCTGTCGAGAATCGGCCGCGAGTACTCGGTGACCGGCTCGGCGCAGATGCCGCACGAGCCGAAGTCGGGCGCCCAGCCGCTGCGTTCGAGCAGGCCGAGCACGTAGTGGTGCGCGAAGGGCTCGCAGGGGCCGCTGCCCAGGCGTCCGATGATGTCGCGATAGAAGTCGTACAGGTCGCGGCAGAGGTCGCGTTCGACCGTCATCAGCTCGGTCAGCTCGGTCAGATACGAGGCCCATGCGTAGCTGTCCAGGTCGGAAGCCATGGAGGCATTCGACCCCATGACACGGCTTTCGTGCAGGAAGGCCAGCGAGCCGTACGGCTTTCGCGCGATCCGCACGGACAGCTCCTGGAAAGGCTCGAGCGCCCCGCCTGCAAACCGCCGCACCGAGCGGCGCGCGCCCTTGGCGATGGCGGAGATCTTCCCGGCCTCGCGCGTTAGCAGCACGACGATGCGGTCGGACTCGCCGTAGTTGCGGGTCCGCAGCACGAAGGCGGTGGTGGTCAGCTCTTCCATGGGGCGCGCGCTGCGTTGACAGTCGCGAAGGACGATCTTAGCTTGCCCGAGTCGCAAGCGCCGCGCCTGCAACGTGAGCATGTGCTCCAGCGGCAGGCCTCCACAGGATCCCATGGCGGACGAAAGCGCAGAACCCAAGAACGGAGTGGAGATCGACGGCACCTCGCCGGGTGATGCCGCCAACGGCACCGAGGTCGAGGCCTCGCCCGACGATGCTCTGGCCGCCGCCAGGCAGGAGGCGGCCGACAACTACAACCGCTTCCTGCGCGCCAAGGCCGATCTCGACAACATCCAGAAGCGTCACCAGCGCGAGCTGGCCGACCGTGCGAAATTCGAGGGCGAGGCTCTGATCCGCGACCTGCTGCCGGTGGTGGACGATCTCGAGCGGGCGCTCGAGCACGCCGCCGCCTCCACAGGAGCCGATTCGACGCTGGCCGACGGAGTGGGGCTGGTTCTTCGCGGAATGCTCGGCGCGCTGCGGCGCCACGGGGTCGAGCGCCTTGAAGCCGAAGGCAAGCCTTTCGACCCCAATGAGCATGAGGCGGTCTCGATGGTGGAGACGGACGAGGCGCCGGCGGGGACCGTCATTGCCGTGCACCGTCCCGGCTACCGGATGAAGGATCGGCTTCTTCGCCCGGCCATGGTGTCCGTGGCCAAGGCGACGTCCGAGGACTCGTAGCCCGCTCCCATCCCCTCCCGGCGCGGCTCGCCCGCGCCGCTTCGCAAACGTCAGGAATGAAGCTCCGGCAGCGTGGCCGCACGTGCGGCGGGCGAGCGCTCTTGCGCTCGTGCGAATGCTCGGCTGCACGATTCGACCCCAGCCGCCCTTTTTCCCGGCGTCACCTTGCGCCATGAGGCCGGGTGCTTATCTACCGCTCCGGGCGTCGGCTTGCGGCGCCAAAATCTATGTTCCCCCGAGTAGTTCGGGGGCATTACCTGGAGAGGAATCATGGGCAAAGTCATCGGCATCGATCTCGGAACCACCAACTCCTGCGTGGCCGTTCTGGAAGCAGGATCCCCGGTGGTCATTCCCAATTCCGAGGGCGGTCGCACGACGCCTTCGGTCGTCGCCGTCACCGATGGCGGCGAGCGCCTGGTCGGCACCATCGCCAAGCGCCAGGCCATCACCAACCCCAAGAACACGATCTTCGCGGTCAAGCGCCTGATCGGGCGCCGCTTCGATGACGCCGAGGTGCAGAAGGCCAAGCAGCATCTGCCCTACGAGATCGTCAAATCCGACAACAACGCGGCGTACGTCAGGCTCGGCGGCAAGACCATGAGCCCGGCCGAAGTGTCGGCCATGATCCTGCAGAAGATGAAGAGCACCGCCGAGGACTATCTCGGCGAGACCGTAACGGACGCGGTCATCACGGTTCCGGCCTATTTCAACGACAGCCAGCGGCAGGCCACCAAGGATGCCGGCGCGGTGGCTGGCCTGAACGTCCTGCGCATCATCAACGAGCCGACTGCGGCGGCGCTGGCCTACGGTCTGGACAAGAAGGGCGAGCGGCGCATCGCCGTCTTCGACCTCGGCGGCGGCACTTTCGACATCTCGATCCTCGAGCTCGGCGAAGGCGTCTTCGAGGTGAAGGCCACCAACGGCGACACGTTCCTCGGCGGTGAGGACTTCGACCAGGTCATCATGGAGTATCTGGTCGCCGAGTTCCGCCGCGATCAGGGCATCGACCTGTCCAAGGACCGCATGGCGCTGTAGCGCCTGAAGGAAGCTGCCGAGAAGGCCAAGTGCGAGCTTTCGACGGCGATGGAGACCGACATCAACCTGCCGTTCATCACGGCCGACCAGAGCGGTCCCAAGCACCTGAACATCAAGCTGACGCGCTCGAAGCTCGAGGCGCTGTGCGCCAACCTGCTCGACCGTCTCGAGGGCCCCTGCCGCACGGCGCTGAAGGACGCGGGCATGCAGGCGGGCGACATCGGCGAGGTCGTGCTGGTCGGCGGCATGACGCGCATGCCTGCGGTGCAGGAGCGCGTGCGCAAGGTTTTCGGCAAGGAGCCGCACAAGGGCGTCAACCCCGACGAAGTCGTCGCCATCGGCGCGGCGATCCAGGGCGGCGTGCTGGCCGGTGAGGTCAAGGACGTCCTGCTGCTGGACGTCACTCCGCTCTCGCTCGGCATCGAGACGCTCGGCGGCGTCTTCACCAAGCTGATCGAGAAGAACACGACGATTCCGACGCAGAAGAGCCAGGTCTTCTCGACGGCCGACGACAACCAGCCGGCGGTGTCGATCAAGGTATTCCAGGGCGAGCGCGAGATTGCGGCGCACAACAAGCTGCTCGGGCAGTTCGACCTGACCGGCATTCCTCCGGCGCCGCGCGGCATGCCGCAGATCGAGGTCACCTTCGACATCGACGCCAACGGCATCATGCACGTGTCGGCGAAGGACAAGGGAACCGGCCGCGAGCAGCGCATCGAGATCAAGTCGGACAGCGGTCTGACCAAGGAAGAGATCGAGCGCATGATCCGCGACGCCGAGGCGCATGCGGCCGAGGACCACAAGCGCCGCGAGCAGGTGGATGCGCGCAACGAGCTCGACGGGCTGATCTACCGCGTCGAGAAGAACCTGGGCGAACTCGGCGACAGCGTCGACGAGTCGACCAAGAACGACGTGCGTACGGCGATCGAGAGCGCCAAGAAGCAGCTCGACGTCGAGGACGTGCAGGCGCTCAAGTCTGCCAAGGAAGACCTCGAGCGCACCGCGCACAAGCTGGCCGAAGCCATGTACAAGAAGGCGCAGGCCGAGCAGGCGGGCGCCGGTGGCGCACCGCATGATGGCGACGGCATGGGCGGCGGCATGGGTGGTTCCCAGAGTGGAGCCGGCGGCGCTGCCGGACGCGGCGGCGACGACGTGGTGGACGCCGACTTCGAGGAAGTGAAGCCCAACTGATTGAACGGCGGGCTCCGGTCACACGATCGGGGCCCGTCGTTTTTGAGCCGGGCGGTCCCGCCACGCACCGACAGGGACGGGTGTGAGAGCGGGACCAGGGATAGGAATGGGATCGGGTGCTGAATCGGCGAGTCTTCCACCCGCGGATTCAGAACCCGACTCCGAAGAAGCAGCGGGAGCGGTACGGTCTTGGCCAGGGACTACTACGAGATTCTGGGTGTCGCTCGCGATGCCTCCACCGACGACATCAAGAAGGCGTACCGCCAGTGTGCGCTGAAGTACCATCCCGACCGCAATCCGGACGACAAGGAAGAGGCCGAGCGCAGGTTCAAGGAAGCGAGCAAGGCCTACCAGGTCCTGTGCGATCCGGAGAAGCGCGCGCAGTACGACCGCTACGGTGAAGCCGCCTTCGAAGGCGGGGCCGGTGGCTTCGACTTCTCGTCCGCCTTCGCCAGCGGAGCATTCGAAGACGTCCTCGGCGACCTGTTCGGCGACTTCTTCGGCGGCGGGCGCCGCCGAAGCGGCGGCCGGTCGCGCGGCGACGATCTTCGCTACGATCTGGACATCACGTTCGAGGAAGCTGCGCGAGGCTGCGAGAAGCAGATCTCGATTCCCCGCACCATCACCTGCGACACGTGCTCGGGCAGCGGTGCCAAGCCCGGCACGTCACCGGAGACCTGCCCCGCCTGCCGTGGCGCAGGTCAGGTCCGTTTCCAGCAGGGGCTGTTCCACATCGCCAAGACGTGCGGGCAGTGCAACGGCGAAGGCAAGATCAATCGCACGCCGTGCCCGACCTGCCGCGGCCGCGGCCGCAACCGCACGATGCGCGAGATCAAGGTCAAGGTGCCGGCGGGCGTCGACACCGGCTCGCGCCTGAAGCTGCGCGGCGAGGGCGAGGCCGGCGTCCGCGGCGGCCCCTCCGGCGATCTCTATGTTCTGCTGACCGTGCGCCCGCATCCGCTGTTCCAGCGCGACGGCGCCAACATCGTCTGCCAGTGCCCGATCTCGATGGTCGATGCCGCCCTCGGCGCCGAGATCGAGGTGCCCACGCTGGACGGCATGGTGAAGCTCAAGATTCCCGCCGGCACCCAGCACGGCAAGATCTTCCGACTGGCCGGCAAGGGCGTGCCCGACCTTCGGCGCACCAACAGCAACGGCGATCAGTACGTGGTCGTGCAGGTCGAGATCCCGACCAAGCTCACCAAGAAGCAGAAGAAGCTGCTCGAGCAGATGCGCGAGGATGGCCCGGCCGAGGAGCACGAATCGCTGGTGACGCAGTTCGCCAACAAGGTGCGCGAGCTGATGAGCTGAAAAGCCGCGGCCGCCTTCGCGACTCCGCGCCCGCCGGATGCGAACTGCTTCGCAATCCGCTTCGTCTCCGTCGACGGAACCCGACGGGCCTCCCGCTCCTGGTGAGGCACTCTGCCGAGAGCGGGCGTGCGCCCGCGCGCTCGGGCGCTACTGCTGAAGAAGGCTTTCGATGGCCGCGCCGATCGCCGACGACGTCTGCGCCAGCGCCATGGTGGTGAACGCTGCAATGATGTCGCCGTGGCTGGACGTGTTCGAGCAGCCAGAATACGTGGCGCTTTCATCGAAGGCGACGTTGACCAGCGTGATGCTCCCGTCGTGTGCGAAAAAGAACTCATACTCGGAGAGATGATCGACCATTTCCCATTGGGCGGTGCACGGCGGGACGAACGGCGAATCGATCGGCACCGAAGACGAGAGGTCCGATCGCACGCTGACCCGCAGCTTTCCCTCGGCAAGCCAGGAAGCGTCCACGGAGTCTATCGACATGCTCACCGCACAACCCGGCGTGCACGCGCCGTCGTTGAGGTAGCAGAACTCGGAGCCGTTGATTTCCGCGCGCGGCACACAGTGCGGCTGCGCCGCCGCTTCCGCGACCTCAGCGGGCAGCAACGAGAAAACCTTCGCCTCCTCGATGCACCGCGACTGCCAGCACAACTCTTCTTCGGCGCAGCCCTGGTAGCTGGAGCAGATCGGAGCAGCACAGGGGCCGACCGCGATGCCGTCCCGACACACGAGCTTTGCGCCGGTGTCGCCTGCGATTGGCGAGTAGGTGCACGCGCCGGCGGGAAACTCCGTGCAATGTCGACTGGTGACATTGCCGTTGGTGACTTCGTAGTTGACGAGCACGCTGTCTGCAGGTGCACCCGCGCCGATAAGATCGAGCATCCGTTCGCCGAGCCCCTTGGCCTTCAGAGTCAGCAGCCTGCCGGGTTTCACGATGGCCAGGCTGGTCTGCGTCGGTGCGAGCGGCGCCTGGGGGTTGAGAAACTTGGCGACCGTCGCATCGTTGACCCGCCAGCCGGTAGCGCCCGGCGGCACCTCGAGCTGGCCGGCGGCAGCGGTGTAGTCGATCACCAGGCGAACGCCGATGCCGGCCGGATTCGTTGCCGAGCCCTTGGTGATCGACCGATCCTTCGCCTTGAAGAGAACGGCGGCGGTCCCCGAAGTCGCGCGCTTGTCGAGAACCACGAGCTTTTTCGCACGTACGGGAATGTCGGCCGCTTCGACGATCGGTGCAGAAAGAAGGAGGATGGCGAGCATCAGTCGTAGGATCATACGATAAGCCTCCGGCCGGCGAGCGGCGCAGCGAAAGGACGGCGGTAGGGCGACAGCCGCGGAGTTGCGGAGGTACGAAGGCGCCCGCAGCCGGATGCGCCGTCCAACCCAAGCCTAGCGTTCGTTTCCCCGCGCAGGTAGACCGTCCGCGGCGCCGGCAGCAGAGGGCGGCTTGCGGCCCGACGGGCGATCGGCGAAGGCCCTTGGCCGCACGCCTCGGGTTCATCGGGCAGACGATTTTCGCTAGGAGCCACGCGTGAACGTTTTCATTGCGGGCGGATCGGGAGCCATCGGCCGCTACCTCGTTCCGATGCTCGTCGCTGACGGCCATCGCGTCACGGCGATGACGCGCTCGGCGGCCAATGCCTCGCGGCTGCAGGCCGCGGGCGCCGATGCAGTCATCGGCGACGTGTTCGATGCGAGAGGACTGACCGAGCTGCTCTGCAGGTCGGAGCCCGAGATCGTCATCCATCAGCTTACTGCGTTCGGAGCCACGGATGCCGATCCGCTCGCGGAGACGATACGGATCCGAAAAGAGGGCACCCGCAATCTGGTCGCGGCTGCGACGGCGGCCAGGGCGCGGCGGCTCATCACCCAGAGCATCTCGTTCATCTGCAGGCCGGTCGGCGACGGGCTGACGGACGAGGACACGCCTCTTCACCTCGATTCCTCTGCAGCGATCCGCCCTCTGGCAGAGGCCGTCTCCGAGATGGAGCAGCGTACCCTACAGAGCGCGATGGAGGGCATCGTCCTGCGCTATGGATGGTTCTACGGTCCAGGAACCAACTACGACCCGAGCGACGCGATCCCGCGTGCCATCAAGAAAGGCAGGATGCCGATCGTCGGCGAGGGTAACGGCACCTATTCCTTCATCCATCTCCAGGACGCGGCGGCGGCGACGATGAAGGCCCTGACGGGCGCAGACGCCGGCATCTACAACATCGTCGATGATGCTCCGGCCAGGCTTCGCGACTGGTTGCCTGCCGTTGCGCGGATGCTCGGCGCTCCGGCACCGGCCGTGATGGACGAGGCGCTGGCGCGACAGAAGCTCGGCGACATGATGGTGTACGTCTTCAACGAGCAATCGGGCGCATCCAACCGTAAGGCGAGGAACACGCTGGAATGGGAGCCTTCGATTCCATCGTGGAACGTGGGTTTCCCGCGTATGTACGGCGCCGCCTGAGTCCGACAGCGGCCATTCACTGGCTCACGGCCAGCGTCCTGCTCGGCACTGGGGAGCGCCGCGCTTTCATGGATACGCCGGCATGACCCCGTCCTCATCGGACGCCTGGCCGGCCGGCGGCGCCGCCTCGCGGTCGCCGAACTGACCGTAGACGTCCGGGAGCACTTCGAGCCGCCCCTGCGCATCCACCTGCGCCGGGATGTAGACGAGGTGCACCGGCATGGGCCGAGGAAGCTTCACCTCTTCGGTCGCGCCCGAGTCGATGGCCGACTGCAGACGCTCGCGTGTCCATTGCGGATCGCCCTTCATCACATACTCGGCGAGCTCGAGGGGCTGCGCCACACGGATGCAGCCGTGGCTGAGCGCGCGCCACGATGACTCGAAGTGCCGCTTGGCCGGCGTGTCGTGCAGGTAGATGTCCTCATCGTTCGGCATCATGAACTTGATGCGGCCCAGCGGATTGCGCGGCCCCGGCTTCTGGCGAAGCTTGCCGTCCTCGGTCACCTCGATCCCTTCACGCTTGAAATAGCCGGGATCCTTCTTGCGCTTCGGCTTCAGTTCCGCGTCGGCGATCGTATCGGGGATGCGCCACTCCGGATTCAGGACCAGATACTCCAGGCTCTCCGACATCTGCGGCGTGGGCCAGTCCGGCTGGCCGACGACCACCGGCATCCGCATCACTTCGCGCTGCCCTTCATAGACTGCCAGCTCGAATGCTGGGATGTTGACCAGCACGTAGCTGCCTGTCAGCTCGCCCGCCTTCTCTCGCCATCGCTGCAGCGCCTGATCGATCGTCTTCAGCAGATCCTGCGGGCTTTCGTGGAGACGCTCCAGCGTTCTAGCGCCAACTTCGCCGTCTACCTTGAGGCGCCGCGATGCCTGAAAGCTGCGAACGGCGTCGACGAGCGCGCCTTCATATCTGCACTGGCCGGCTGCCGGCGCTGCCGCCGGCGGCTGCGCTGCGGCGGGTGCCGCATCGTCTGCGCCCTCGAAGCCTTCTGCGGCGAGACGCTGCCGTAGCGCGTCCAGCCGCGCGCAGTCGTACGACGAGCCCGGTGACATCGTCTCGCCGCCGGAAATGCGCGGCAGAGCGCTGCCGCTGTCAGCCATCTGCTGATAACGCTTCTGCGCCTCGAGCAGCTTCCCGTACTGCTCGTTCCCGGGCGGGCCCGCGCCGGCGGTCTGCGTCGCTGCCTGAGCTGCGGCATCCGCTGCGGGCGCACTGGCGGGCTGCGCCTGCGCGAGGCCTACGCAGCCGAGCACGAGCAGCGCGGCCGCGGCGACCTCGACGCGGCGGGTAAGCCCCATGGAGGCGCTGCGAGTCGTGAGTTCGGATGGGATAGCGATAGCTCGCTCGTCGGCATTCATGCCGTCAAGCGTAACCTCCGGATGTTCGGTGAGGTAGCGTGTTGCCTACCACCGCAGCCGCGCCATCGCTCACACGCCGAGCACGGCCGCTGCGATCCTGACGAGACCCCCGATGCTGACGACGAACGCGACTGTGCGCAGGTAAGGCACGCCGGCGATGTACAGAACCCCGTGGGCGATGCGTGCCCACAGGAAGATCGTTGCGCCGAGGAGCACGGGCACCTGCGGCGCCTGCGCGATCTGCGCCGCCAGCACCAGCGCCAGGAAGACCGGGAGGTTCTCGATCATGTTGCGGTGCGCCCGCAGCGCCCGCCCTCCCCACGCCGGCAGCTCGGGAACGTCATCCCGGTTGTAGAAGCCGATCTTGAGACCGCCGGCCATCATGAGAGCGATGGTGCCCGGAAAGGTGAGCAGCACGGTCCAGATCGCCAGATACACGATGATCGCCGAAAGAGTCATGGACGCTCCTGGGACGCGATGACCGAAGGATCCCGGGACATTCCGGGCTCTGCTGTACCCGCTACCGCCGCCCCCGCCGCGCGCGAACAGCCGCGAAGTCCACGACCCTGTCGCGCACATCGCCGGAGGCCTGACGCTCGACCGGCGCCACGCCGGTCGCCGCGTCGTATCTCTGCGCGCTGCGCGCCGTCACGGGCCGCGCCAGATGACGGAGAATGACGTCGGCTTCTTCGGCGGTGATCGGCCGTCCGAACACCGCCGTTCCCTGCTCGCCGGCAGTGTTGGCCCATTGGCTGAATTCGCGCGCCGTGGGCTTGCGGCCGAGCTCCAGGGTGCAGCGTCGTACGACGAAACCGATTGCGATCTTCGGCAGGCGCGCCATGCGGGGAGATTGCGGTGCCGACGCGGTCAATTCAACCGGCGATGACGTGCTGTGCCGACCCCTCGTCGTCAGTTCCGAGCCGCTGGTCGGGGTGTCGCCGCAGGCGGGGCGTTTCGGCTACAGTGGCCGGAATGGGCCCGCTGCCGATCTTCATCGTCCAGCTCTGGTGGTTCGTCCTGGCGTGGTCGTTGATCGTGTATCTGGCGATCTGGCCGTGGTCGCGGCGGCTCTCGACGGACGCCCGGCTCTCGCTGTGGATCGCGCCGCAGATGTTTCGCATGCTCGGTCTGGGTCTGCTCTCGCCGGTGATCTCGCCGGGGATGCCTCGCGACTTCGCCGTTGCGACCGCGGTGGGCGACGGGGTGACGGCCACGCTGGCAGTCTTTGCGTTCCTCGGTCTTCATCGCGGCTGGCGCTCGGCAAGGCCTCTTACCTGGACCTGCGCGATCGTTGGGGCCGCCGATCTCCTGATCGCGTTCCCTCATGCCAATCACAGCGGCGCCATCGGTCACCTGGCGGGGCAATGGTACGTTCCCGTCTTTGCCGGGCCCATCATGGTCGTCGCGCACGCCGCATGTTTCGTCGAACTGTCTCGAAGCACCTGTTCCTCCGATGCGTGAGATGGACAGCGACGCCGGTACTGGTTGAGAGACTGATGGACTCTTTGCAAGCACGCGACCTGACGTGGTTTCATCCTCGTATTGCCGTAGCAGGGCGATGGATGTTCTCGCTCATTTTCTTTCTCTCCGGCATCACCCACTTCACCGACATGCAAGGGTACGTGCGTTTGATGCCGGAAGCCGTTCCCTTCCGCGCGTTTTGGGTCATCGTGTCCGCCATCGTCGAGCTGGCAGGAGCGATGATGATCGTCAGCAATCGCTTTCCCCGTCTCGGCGGCTGGCTGATCGTGCTGTTCCTGGTCCCGGTGACGATCGTGGTTCATGGGGTGGCCATGGTCACCGCCGCCGATCCGGCCACGCAGCAGGCGCAAATTTCATTCTTCCTGAAGGGCGTGGCGATGTGCGGGGCCGCTCTTCTCATCACGCAACTCGGCGTGGCGGCGCGGCGGCAGTGAGTCGAGCACGCAGTCGCCGAGACTACAGGATCGGCGAGAACCCGACGAAGGTGCGTGCCGCCTTCAGCACCGCCCAATAGGCTGCAAGCGCCGTCCACTCCTCGGGCGTGCAGTGGTCGCGCGGGCCGTAGGCGATCCGGACCTCTCCGTCATCGTCTCGCATGGCTCGACCATCGGCGTCACGCTGGATGCGGTATTCGAACACCTCCGGCTCGCCTCGCGCGATCAGGCTGCGCGCCTGCTCCTCGACGAGCGCCGCCAGCTCGCCCGACCACGTCACCGCCATGACTTCGCTGTTGAGCCGCATGCTGACGGGATCGAGGTTGTAGGTGCCGAGCATCGTCAGCACGCCGTCGAACGTGATCCCCTTCGTGTGAAGGTTGTGCCGCCCGCCGGCGACGATCAGCCGCAGCGTCGGCACACGCGCCATGATCTCCGGCCACTGCTCCAGGAAGAACGCCTGGCTCAGTGCATTGTCGCTCGAGACCGGACTGTTGGTCACGATGGTGATGGCAACGCCGCGGGCGGATGCCTCCTCGAGAGCCTGCACGCCGTCTTCGGAGAGAACGACGTACGGCGTCTGCACGAACACCTCGCGCTCGGCCGTCTGCACCAGGCGAAGGACGGCGTCGGTGATGGGATCGGCGGCGGCGGTCCGGCGAGTGTGGCTGTCGAGGATGCGCGTTTCGCCGCGCACCGGGCGGGGCGGCGGCGACTGCAGCGCGCCGAACAGCTGCGGGTAGGATCGAAGCTCGCGCAGCCACGGCGGCTCCGTCCCGCTCTCGACCGGCGTCGCCTCGGTCCCGTGCAGCCACTGGTCCATCGCCTCGTACGCGTGCAGCAGCTCCCGGCGAACCTCGCTGCCGCTGTCCCAGTCGCTGGCGGGCACCGCATCCTCGCTCTCGAACTGTCGCTCGAACGCGCCTGTGAGCGCCTCGGCGATGCGCGGGCTGTCGATGCGCAGATCGGCGTCGCGAAAAGCGCGATTGCCTGGCGCCGGCTGCTCGAAGTACTCGGCGGCGATGTTGCGTCCGCCGATCAGGCTCCTGCTGCGATCGATGACGAGGATCTTGTCGTGCTCGCTCGCCATGATGGCGCTCGCACGCAGCGTCAGCAGGCCCTCGGTCCAGCGGCGCCACAGCGGACGATACTTCCTCACCGTCACGCCGCGAGTGGCTGCCAGCTCTTCGAGATGATCGTTGCCGCCGATCTCCCGCAGCATCCTGGTGCCGTAGGCGTCGAGCAGGACGCGCACGGAGACGCCGGCCTGGGCGCGTTCGAGCAGATGTCCGAGGAATGCCAGCCCGAACACGTCCTCGTGAAGCAGGAAGTAGCTGACGTCGATCGCGTGCTGGGCGCTCTGCAGGAGCCTCCAGCGCTCGGTCCAGGCCTGGGTATTGTCGCCGTAGAAGCGAAGCGCCGCGACGTCGGGAGGATCGGCGAACGTCTCGAACGTCTGCCGCAAGGTGGCGGTCGCGGGCGGCGCAGCGCGCACCGGCGAACCGCCGGGCCGCTCGGCTCGCACGGGCCACAGCCCACAACCTGCAACCAGGGTGATGGCGGCGAGCATCGCAGCTGCCGCGGTCGTGCGCCGCCGCAACTTCATCCTTGGCCGCGATGCCGTCACACGCCTGCGAGCACGGCCGTGCGACCCCAGGCCGGACAGCGCGCGCTGCTCGGAGAATGGCAGGGCCACGCACTGATGATGCCCGTTGCCGCGGCGTTCGCCCAGACTGCGGCCGGAATCCGGAGCAGCTGGGCAGCCATGGTTTCGCGCGCTGTCGCCTCGCGGGCGGGTCGTGTTTTGCCGATGACGCGGCGATAGTTGCGCCCATGGCGAGCCGGCGCATGCAGCAGCCCTCGGCAAACGGCGAGCACGATTTCCTCGAGGGCATCCGCGGTCTCGTCGACGGTGGCGGTCGCGGCGGCGGCGTTCTCGTGGGTATCGGAGATGATGCGGCCGTCGTACGCACGAGTGGCCTGACGGTGCTGACCACCGACACCGTGATGGAGGGCGTGCACTTTCGTCCCGGCTGGCTGCGGCCCGGCGAGCTGGGCGTGCGCGCCTTCCGCGCCGCCGTCTCCGACGTCGCGGCAATGGGCGCGCGGCCGCGATACGTCCTTCTCTCGCTGGAGGTCCCGGTGCTGGCGCCGGGGCGTACGCGCTTCGATCCACGATTCGCGACCGCGCTGATCCGCGGCCTTGCCCGTGATGCCCGAGGCGCCGGCGCCGCGCTGGTCGGGGGTAACATCGCCGCCGCATCGTGCTGGGCCCTGACCGTGACGGTCGTCGGTGAGGCGCGCACGAAGCCGGTGACGCGAGACGGCGCGCGCGCGGGTGACGTCGTCGTGGTCACCGGAGAGCTCGGCGGTGCGGCAGCAGGCGTGGCCGCGCTCAGCGGCGGCGGCGCCTCGCCCGCTCTGACGCGCGGCTATCGGAATCCACCCACTCGTGTCGAAGTCGCAGCCGAGCTGGCCGAAGCCGGGTTGCTGCACGCGATGATCGATGTCTCCGATGGTCTTCTGCAGGACCTTGGACACCTCAGCCGCCGCTCGAGCGTCCGCGTCGAGGTCGACACCGATGCGGTGCCCATTCATGCGGCCGCGCGGCGGCTGACGGCAACGCGCGAGGCTGCGCTGGCGCTCGCCGTTACCGGAGGCGAGGACTACGAGCTCGCAATGACGGTCGCAGCCAGGCACGTTCCCGCGATCACTCGCATCGCCGCGCGTCATCGCTGCCGAGTCAGCGTGATCGGCCAGGTTCGCAGCGGTAAGCCGGCCGTGGTCGACGTCACCGGCAGGAAATGGCCGCAGGCGGGTTTCGACCACCTGCGTGCAAGGCGCCGGCGCTGATGGATCTCGACTGGCTACAGTGGCCGGCGATGGTGGTGACGGTCGCCGCCGCCTGGTTCGTCGGCTCCCAGCGCAAGTTCAAGCGCAACTACGGCTTCTGGCTGTTCCTGCTCAGCAACGTGCTGTGGGCGGTGTGGGGCTGGCACGACGGCGCGTGGGCGCTGATCGTGCTGCAGATCTGTCTGGCCGCGCTGAACCTGCGCGGCGTGCGCAAGAACACGACGTGAGCGCATTGCCGCTGGTGACGATGCGGGGCGCAGTGCGCGTGATCGGCGCCGTTCATGCCGGTCGCAGCGGTGACCGTCGATAGCGCTGGTACAGAGCGGCAGGATCTCGATAGACGGCACGCGCGCCTCGCAGGCTTTCGTTCGTCCAGCCGCCGCACCGGAATGCGATGACGGCAACGCCGGCGCGCCTGGCGGCCTCGACGTCGTAGGGAGTGTCGCCGATCATCAAGGCGCGTGCGGGAGCGCTGCGTCCCTTGCGCAGCGCCGCCTGAACGATGTCCGGGTCCGGTTTGGAATGCTCTGCGTCATCGGAGGATGTGGCCTTGTAGAGGAACGGCCGCGCGCCGGCGATCTCCAGCAGCGACTCGAGCTCATCGTCGCGCGCACTGCTGGCAACCACCAGGCGCAGTCCCTGGTCGCGCATGCGGTCGAGAAGCTCGCGCACGCAAGGGAAAGGGCGGATCCTGGCCAGGTAGCGCTCGCGAAAGATCTGCACGCGCCGCTCCAGGATCGCTCTGCCTTCGTCGGACTCGGGATCGAGACCGGTCAGAAGCGGCAGCATCTTGTCGCCGCCCATGCCCACCATCCGCCGGGCCTTGAAGTAGAGGCCCGGCCGTCCGTTTTCGGAGAGTGCGTCTGCCCACGACGACGCGTGCGCAGCGTTGCTGTCGATCAACGTGCCATCCACGTCCAGGAGCACGCACTCGATGCGCAGTGGTTGGTTCACCGACAGTCCGGAAGAGGAGTACGGGTGGCCGCACCGCACTCGGTGCGTAGGACCGAAGCAAGGAGCGGCCGCCGCCGTGGCAGCGGCCGCTCCTCACAGGCGCGCTAGCGGTGGCCGCGTCCAGATTTGCTGCTGGACCGGCTGCGCGACGTCTTGGATTTGTTCTTGGCGGCCGACGATCCGGACTTGGCGTTCTTGCCGCGCGACGAAGACTTGGGAGAGGCGCCTTTTGCCGCCACCGATGCCGAGCGAGGCGAGGTGGAGCGACCGGACCTGGCGGATTTGCCGGAGGTCGCCGACTTGCGCGAGCGACCGCCGGTACCGCCCTTCGACCCGGACTTGCCGGTGGAGCCGGATTCGCCGGAGCCGGTAGCCGCCACCGAGCGTGAACGCGAGCGCCCGCCGCCGCCCATCATCTTGTCCATTCCCGACTTGGCCGACAGCGCCGAGAGCAGCTCCTTGGGGCTCGGGATCCAGCCCTCGCCCTCGCTCTGAAGCTCACCCTTGCGCGCCTGGATCTGCGCGCCCAGCTCCTTGAGCTGCGCGGCGTCCATGGCTTTGCGGGCCTTGGGGAACATCGACTTCTCTTCCTCGCTGGCGTGGTGCTCGATCAGCTCCTTGAGCACCTTGCCCTTGGCCGAGAACTCCTCGGACTGCGCGTCCACGCCCTTGATTTCGGTCAGCACCACGTCGGCGACGTGATGCTCCTCGATCGCCTCCTGGTAGAGCTTGGCGTCCTGCTTCTTGGTGACGGCGTCGCGATAGGCAGGGTAGAAGATCTCCTCCTCGATGGTCGTGTGCATCTGGATTTCCTGCTCGAGCTGCGCGAGCAGCTTCTGGCGCTGGTCGCCGGAGCGCTCGGTGGTCTTCTCGAGCTTGGCCAGAAGGCCCTTCACCTTCTTGTGATCCTCCTTGAGCAAAGCGATGGCGTCCTTTCTGTTTCCTCGATTGGGCATGAGACCTCTCCTGTTCGAGTTGGTTGTTGGCTCGCGTCGCCTGCGCAACGTGAAGACGTGTCTGTGCGCCAGCATGGACACGAAAAGCGCATGTCGTACAGACGAAAGGCCGAGGCAGATGCATTCCCTGCGCCGCATTTGCACTCGTGGGGGCCACGTGAGTCCTCGATGCGGGGACAATCCGGTCATGTCGTGGCCGAATCGCGCTCGCGGGCGTTCTTGTTCCGTGACGGCTTCCGAGCGAGCGTGGTGGAGAAGACACGCCTCCAGCATCACCACCTGAGCAAAGACACGCCCCGAGGACACGTCCGATGACAGCAAAGATCGGTTACGCCGCGATGCTCGAACAGTTTTCGCCGAGCGAGATGCTCGAGCTCTGCGTTGCCGCCGAGGCCGCCGGCTTCGAGGGCATCATGGCGGCCGATCACCTGCAGCCATGGGTCCCGCAGCAAGGCCAGTCGGCGTTCGTGTGGGCCTTCATGGCTGCCGCCGCCGAGCGCACACGCGGCGACATAGGGCCGGGCGTGACCTGTCCGTCGTTTCGCATGCACCCCGTGATGGTCGCACAGGCCGCGGCGACGATGGCCGCCATGTATCCGGGAAGGTTCTGGCTCGGCCTCGGCTCAGGCGAGGCGCTCAACGAGCACGTCATCGCCGGCTACTGGCCCGAAGCGGTCGAGCGCACTCATCGCATGTTCGAGGCGGTCGACATCATCCAGCGCCTGCTGACGGGCAAGCAGATCCGGCACGACGGCCGCTTCTTCAAGATGGAGACGATCCGCCTGTGGACGCTGCCGCAGGAGCCCCCGCCCATTTACATCGCGACGGCTGGCCCGCTGACGGCGCACCGTACGGGAATGATCGCGGACGGGCTCATCACGGTGGGTGCGCCCGTGGAGAAGGTCGCAGGGATCCTGGAGAAGTGCCGCGAAGGCTGCCGCGAGGTCGGCAACGATTGCGACCGGTTCCGCTTCACGCTGCAGCTGCATCTGTCGTGGGCGCCGACCGACGAGGAGGCCATGCGCAATGCCATCGTCGAATGGCCCAACGGCGCAATGAAGTTTCCGAAGCAGGACATCCGCTCGCCGCACGACTTCGAGCAGATCGCCAGGATGGTCGGGCCCGAGGACTTCCAGGGACGCATGGTGATCAGCTCCGATCTCGAAGCGCATCGCAAGGAGATCCAGAAGTTCCTCGACCTCGGCTTCCACCAGATCTACCTGCACAACGTCGGTCGCAATCAGCGTCAGTGGCTCGAAGCGTTCGGGCGCGAGGTGCTGCCGGCGCTGCACGCGTGATGGGCGGAAGGATTCATGCTGGCGTGGAGGGGATGAACGGCGAGACGATGGTTCGAGTTGAGCCGAGGATCGGCTTGGGCAAAGAACACCGCATGACGCCCCAGCTCCTTCGAGATCTTCTCGAGCGCGTGGCGCGCGGCGAGCTGGGCGCCGAGCAGGCGCTGGAGCAGATCCGCCATCTCCCGTTTCGTGACGTCGACGCCGGCCGCATCGACCACCACCGCGAGCTTCGCACCGGCATCCCCGAAGTGATCTTCGGCGCCGGCAAGAGTGCCGAACAGATCGTGGCCATCGCCCGCGAGATGGCCGATCGCGGCAGCGGGCTGCTCGTCACGCGAATCGAGCAGGGGCCGGCCGCCGCGCTGATGTCGGCCGTCTCGGGCGTGGAGTACTTCCCGGCCGCGCGCCTTGCGATGCGCAGGCGCAGCCACGCCATCGAGGGTGTTGCTGCGTCGATGCGCGTGGCGGTGGTGTCGGCGGGAACTTCCGATGCCGGGGTGGCCGAGGAAGCGGCGCTGACGCTGGAATTCCTCGGCATCCAGGTGCGGCGTCATTGCGACGTGGGCGTGGCCGGCATCCATCGGCTGCTCGCCGACCGCACCGCCATCGGTGAAGCGACGGTCGTGATCGTGGTCGCGGGCATGGAAGGCGCGCTGCCCAGCGTCGTTGCCGGCCTGATCGACCGGCCCGTCATCGCGGTGCCCACCAGCGTCGGCTACGGCGCCAGCTTCGGCGGCCTGGCGGCGCTGCTTTCGATGATGACCTCGTGCGCGCCGGGCATCACCGTCGTCAACATCGACAACGGCTTCGGCGCGGCCGTGGCGGCTGCGGCGATTCTGCGTGCGATCGGACGGGGCGGCGCCTGAACGTCAGCCGGCTGCCGAGGCGTCCTCGAGCAGCTTCCATTCCAGCTCGTAGGTGCGAAGCGAGCCGGTGGCGAAATCCCGCACCAGGATCTTGGTAGGGCGCGGCCTCGAGCCGACCATGACGTGATCCTTGTCGGTGCGGATGCGCACGAGGTTGCTGAAGCTGTCCTTGTAGAACTTGATCATGCGCGGGACGAGCTTGGCCTTGTCGAAGCTGATCACGTACAGCGAGTACGGCTGGCCCTTGCCCGCGTAGAGCGACACCGTCTTCTCGTGCGGGTTCTCGTCCGAGATGAACGCGCCGGAATAATCGGTCTTCCAGAAGGGAAAGAAATCGAGCCCGCGCAGGTCGGTGCCGGCCAGAGGGTCATCGACACCGATGGCATGCTCGGACGCTCCGGTCTTCTCGACGACCTTGCCCTGCTTCCACGCCAGAGGGGTCTGCGACTTCCACCCCGTTTCTTCCTGCGTGAAGACCTGCGTGCCGCCGCCGGCCGGATCCAGCACCAGGACGGCCTTCCTGCCCGCGCCTTCGCCATCCTTGACCGTGATGGTGGCCTGCACCTTCTCGTTCACCGTCGCCATGCGCTCGGCGCGGTCGAGGAACGCGACGAGATCATTGATGTCGGCGCGGGCGGAAGACGCCGCGGCAACGACAATGGCAACGGCGGGGACGGCGAGAAGACGCACGTGACGGATTCGCATCGGCCTAGGCTGCTGCCGGCCCTGGCGGTTTGCAAGCAGCCGGCCCATCTGCGCCGCACTCCTAGTCAGCGGTCGTGCTAACCGAGGTTCGACAATCGATGTTGCCGCCGCGCCTGGCGCACGGAACGCGCAGCGCCGTCAGGCACTCGCCGCTGCCGGCCTCGCCGAACAGAGCGGATACGTTGACCCGCTCCTGTTCCTCGAGCGCCGGGATCTCACTGCCTTTCATCTTGAACGTCAGCCGGGCCAGGCCTGCGGTTTCCGAAAGGCTGAGTGTCGCCGATGAGATCCCGTTGGACGTGCTCGTGGCCGCTTCCGCATCGCGGAAGCGGTGGCGCCGGCCGTTGATGCGACCGCTCCAGTTCGCTGCCTGCAAGCGCGCCTCATAGATGCTGGCGCCCCCATCGTCGAGCACCGCAATGATGACTCCGGTCATCGACGGATCACTCGTGACGAGGCCGAGGGGCAGATCGATGCGGCCCTTGAGCCTGTCGTTGGTGTCTCCCGAAGGCATTGCGGCGGCCAGCGACGCTGCCGTCGCATACGCGCTGCTGTCGGTCATGCAGTCGCCGTGGTCGCAAGTGCCGGGTGCGGTACAGTAGTCGGCGTCGTTGCAGGCGCCTCCGGTCAGATCGGCATGGACGCAGCCGGTAGAAGCATTGCAGAGATCGTCGGTGCACTCGTTGTGGTCGTCACAGATCGAGTCGAGCGGCTCGTGCTGGCAGGCGCCGGCCTGGCACGTGTCGGCCGTGCACGCGACGCCTTCCTCGCATGAGACGACGTGGATGCAGCGGTGCAGGACCGGGTCGCAACGGTCCAGCGTGCAGCCGGCGCCGTCGTTGCAGAGGGCGGTCACCGGGTAGCCGGGGCTTTCGGCGAGGCAGCCTTCGTCCTGGCAATCGTTCCTGCAGCCGTCGCCGCTGACGGTATTGCCGTCGTCGCAGCTCTCGCCCTCGTCGATCTCGCTGTTGCCGCAGACCGGGCAGCCGTCGAGGGTGGGGTTGACCGCGAGTGATGGGGCCGGAGAGATCACGCCGTTCAGCAGCGGCGGCTTGCCGGGATCGCGATAGGTGATGGTCGTGTTGTCGCCGACACCGTCGGTGAGGATTCTGCTGCCGGCAGCCGCGACCATGCTTTCGCCGACGGAGATGTCCACGCCATCGTTGTCGGGATTGGGAGAGCCGAAAGATGCATCGATGCGCGCCGTACCGGCGAGGCGCAGACGGCATGCATCGATGAGCTGGTCGTCGTCGCTTCGCCACGCCGCGCCGGCGCGCAGTTTGCCGGCAATGTCGATGTCGGTACCGATGACGACGAACTGGCCATTGCTCGGATAATCGTACTCGCCGGCCGGCTGGGTGGCGCGGACGTCGATTTCGCCGTCGATGCTAACGGGCCCGAGCGATTCCAGCGCCACATACCCTCCGCCGATGAGCGACGCGGTGTGGACGAGTGCACCTTGCGCCAGTGTGATCGATTCCTCGCTGTAGATCCGAATGCCGCCGCCGCCGGCGCCGCCGTCTCCGCTCTGCTCGGGCGGCGGCCCCTGCGCGCGAACTTCACCGCGGACGTCCACCTTTCCGTAGGCGGAGAGGTAGATGTAGCCGCCGGAAGCGCCCGGGCCGCCGTCGCTGTGCAGGCGCGCGCTCGGGCCGACGAGTATGTCGCCGATAGCCCGAAGATACTGATAGCCGCCGTAGCCTGACTCCCAGTTCAGACCGTAACCGTAGCCGTAGCGTTCCAAGCGGCCGCCGCCGTCGGTGCTGATCTCCTGCAGCGCCTCGCCGTCGGCAGTCTGCACGACGAGGATGTCGCGGCCCGCCGACAGCTCGACCCGGCCGCCGTTGGCGTAGGCGCCGTCACCGGCAGCGCCGCGAATGCTGGCACCGACCGTGATGTCGCGGCCGGCATCGAGCGTGACGCTGCCGCCCCATGCGGTGCCCAGGGCATCGATTCCCCCGGAGACATCGACATCCACGGCGGCGCGGATCTCGATGCTGCCGCCGCCGGAGGTGTCGTAATCGTAGTTGGTGCCCGGTGCCGTCGCGATGGTGATGGGTCCCGTGGCAACGACGGATCCACCCGAGAGGATCTCGATGTCGGCCGCGTAGGCACCGGGCGTCGTAGCCGAGAAGTTCAGTCGCCGCTGGAGGATGATGTCGCCTCTGGCGCGTATGCTGGCGCTGCCCGGGTTGCTGCCCGAAGCGCCGATGCGGCCGTCGCCGAGGATCGATCCAGGATCGACGTCGATGGCGACGGAGCCTCCGTTGCCGCCGTCGCCTTCGATCACCGGATAGGCCGTCGCTCCCGTCTGGAGCTCGAGCTGGCCGCACGTGATCGAGATATCGGGCTGGCCGCGCAGCCGCGCAGGTCCGGTAAGGCGTACCGTGCGCTCGCCGAAGTCGAGCGGGCCGGTGACGTCATAGGTTGCTGAGATGACGCAGGGGTCGGTGCCTGGCGAGCAGATGTCGTCGGCGCTGGCGGCGGTCAGGGCATGGGCGCTGGTCGCGGCAAAGGTCGCGGAAACGAGCAGAATCACCGGCGGCCACGCATTCACGTTCATCGTTGCCCTCTCTTCCTGCGGTGGCCGACGTCCTTGACGCCGTTGGCTTGCGCGACGATCCCCTCGATGTTCGGCTCGCGACCGGCGAGCAGGAAGCCGTAGCCGCCGTTGCCGACGGCCGAGGAGCCGCGCAGGTCGTTGCGCATGCCGGTCACGACGATTCCATGCTCGCGGTTGTCCTGTGCCCGCCCCTGAAGGACGACGTCGTTCGCGAGCACCCGCAGCCCGGCGCCCGCGTTGCCCACGGCCTCGACGCCGATCATGCGGCCGCCCTGCCCCGAGATGCGGATGCCGTCGGCACCGTTGCTCGCGGCGCGGACGTCGATGACCAGGGTGCCTGCAGAGCGCAGGTTCAATCCCTCGTAGACCTGTCCGCGGACCTCGACGTGCTGAAGCCGGCGCACGGCGCGTGGGGTACGGGACTTGAGGCCGACGGCGAAGCCGACGATCTGGCCGCGGCGGCCCTCGGCACCGCCATTGATCAACGCACCGTCATTGCCTCCCGCGTCGACGTCGATGCCGACACCCGAACCGCGGCCCACGATGGCCAGCCCCGCCAGATCCAGAACGATGGTTTCGGCCAGCTCGCCGGCACGCACGATCAGGCCGTCTCCGCGACACCGCCCCGACACCACCGGATCGCCGGCGCGAAGGACGGTGTCGGAGACGACCGTATCGCCGCAGGCGCAGGGGACGCGGGCGCCGCCGACGTCGTCGCCGCAGGCTTTGGCAAATGTGGGTACGGGCAGCGAAAGGTGGGCCAGCCAGACCGACGCGCCGAGCAGTGCAGTCAGCGCGGGTCGGCGGCGGCCCTGAGACACGACGCGACCCTAGTGGGGCAGCGGACGCTATGTCAACGCCCCATCGGGGCGTCCAGGCTCATGCGCGGACCGCGCAGACGGTACCGCCGCCGCCAAAAACGAGCCTCGACCGGCAAACCTCACGTTGCGCCAACACAGGGTTTTCCAGTACATAGGGACATCGTTCTTGCGCGGGGGGCCGTCTGGACAGTGGGCTTGCGGCTGCGGGCCGACCGATCAGCGCGTTCGCGCTTTTGTGGCTCTATCGAGCCAGGAGGTTTGTCGTGAAAATCGAAGTGGGAAGAGCATTGCTCGCGGCGCTGGTTCTGGGGTTGGCCGGCGGCGGGCAGGCGTGGGCCGATGGAGTGGAGGCGGAGACGCCGGGGACGGGCAGCATCGTCAACGGCATCCCCACCAACCTGCAACCCACCACCGGTGCGCTGCTCTTCGTCGGGCCCGATACCAAGAACCAGTTTCTCGACTGCTCCGTCGTCCTGATCGGCTGCCGCACCGCCCTGACCGCCGCGCACTGCATCTGCAAGGATTCCAACAACGCCGAGCTGTGCGAGGCCAGGGAGATCGCCAACCTCGGCGAGGAAGACCTGCGCGTCTTCTTCCAGCACAGCGGCATCCATCACGTCCGGGACGTCTTCATCAATCCCGAGTACGAGCGCGGCAAGCGCGGCGACATCGCCGTGCTGCGCCTGTCGGAGAAGGTGACCGGCGTCGAGCCCGCGCGCGCCAACCTCAAGGACGGCATCGCCGTGCAGCACGGCACCGAAGGCATCATTGCCGGCTTCGGAAACAGCGGCGACGACAGGCTCGACGCCGCCATCAAGCGCGTCGGTGAGGTGGTCACCGACAAGTGCCCCGCCGGCATCATCGAGCCGGCCAACATCTGCTGGAACTTCATCGAGCCGATCGAGGCGCCCGGAAGCGAAGCCAACGTCTGCTTCAAGGATGACGGCGGACCTCTGTTCGTCGACTTCGGCTCCGGCCCCGTTGTCGCGGGAATTCACGCCGGCGGCAGCGACACCTGCGAGGAGTTCGCGTTCGCCTACGACACCAACGTCTTCAAGAACCATCAGTGGATCATGAACGTGGGCGGCGTCGACATCGGCCGCGAGCAGTGCAGCCTCCTGAACGAGGTCGGCGAGAACAACGTCGTCGTCAAGGGCGCCTCCGGCAAGCTGCCGAAGTCCGAGGACGAGGCCCGCTTCGTGTTCGACATTCCGCAGGACACGATCCTGCTTCGCGTGACCGTCAACGGCGACACCGAGCGCGAAGGCGACTACGACCTTTTCGTGGGCCTCGACGAGGCGCCGACCAAGTTCGACAACGATTGCCAGTCGCGCGGAGTGGGCCAGTTCGGCGTCTGCGAGATCGCCAATCCGGACGCCGAGAAGGTCAGCGTCCTGATCAAGCACGTCTTCCAGGGTCAGGGCCGCGGTCGCAGCCGCTTCCAGGTGACCGTGACCGCGTTCGGACCGCCGCCCGACGGGCTGCTGCCGCCGGCGCCGCGGCAGCTGCGCTACGAGAACCGCAGCGAGATCCTGCGCCGCTTCATGTGGCTGGACGAGTCGTTCAACGAGGAAGGCTTCCAGATCCAGCGCAGCCTCGGCAGGTTCACCGACGACTTCGTCACGCGCGGGCAGGTCGCTGCCGACAAGGACTTCTTCCTCGACAGCACCAATCCCGACAACATCTACACCTACCGCGTCCGCGCCTTCAACGAGTCGGGCTTCTCGGAGTGGAGCAACGACTGCATCGTCAACGATCCGGGCCCCACGCCGCCCAACCGCCTGCGCGTCGAGGAGATCACCGACAACAAGGTGGTGCTGCGCTGGAACGACCGCAGCGACGACGAGACCGGGTTCGAGCTGCAGCGGCGGGTCGCCGGTGCGAAGCGCTGGCGGCAGGTTGCCATCCTCAACGCCGACGATGAGCGCCATGCCGACCGCAGCGTCGACGGCGACACGGCTTACGAGTACCGCGTGCGGGCCAAGGGGCGCTTCGTCAACTGCATCAAGGACTCGAAGTTCAGCCCGAAGCTCCTCGTGTCCACCCCGTAGCCTGCAACGCAGGATCGGGACCGAATCCAGGACGGGCGGCCGAGAAATCGGCCGCCCGTCTTCGTTTGGCCGGTCGAGCCGGCCTCTCCCGACGCGCCGCGCTCCCGCCGCATGCGGCCAGCGACCGCGGTGCGCCGATGTGCGCCGATGTGCGCTGGCGGTGCGCTGGATGTGCGCGAACCGTGCACGAGCTGTGCGCAAGCCTGTGCACCGGCGAATCGATGCCACCGATGATCTTGCGTGCCCGCTGCAGGCCGCTAAAACCGCAGCAGCATGCGCTTCCTTCACACCTCGGACTGGCACCTCGGCCGCAGCCTCTTCGTCGCGCCGCTGCTCGAGGACCAGGCGTTCGTTCTCGACCAGCTCGTGACGATCGTGCGAGAGGAGGGGATCGAGTGCGTGCTGCTGGCCGGCGACGTCTACGACCGCTCGATTCCTCCCGTCGATGCCGTGCGTTTGCTCGACGACGTCCTGCTGCGCATCGTCGTGGGCGAGCGCGTGCCGGTGATCGCGATCGCCGGCAACCACGACAGCGCCGACCGGCTCGGCTTCGGCGCGGGGCTGCTGTCGGGCGGCGGGCTGCATGTCGTCTCCGGCTGCGCGCGCGTGGTGACGCTCGGCGATGCGCACGGACCGGTCGACGTCGTGGCCATTCCGTATGCCGAGCCCGCCGTGGTGCGCACGCGCCTCGGAAACGAGGGCGTCGTCGATCACGACTCGGCACTCCTGGCCGACCTGTCCCACGATGGCGCCAGGCCGGCGAAGGGCAGGCGCACCATCGCCATGGCGCACGCGTTCGTTGCCGGCGCCACCGCCAGCGAATCGGAGCGGCCGCTGTCGGTGGGCGGCACCGGCAGCGTGCGCACGACCTGCTTCGACGGCTTCGGCTACACCGCGCTCGGCCACCTGCATCGGCCGCAGCAGGTGGGGCGCCCCGAGCTTCGCTACAGCGGCTCGCTGCTGAAGTACTCGTTCGCCGAGGCCGACCATGCCAAGAGCCTGACGATCGTCGACATGGACGCACGCGGCACGTGTTCGATCGAGCAGGTCTCGCTGCGGCCAAGGCGCGACGTGCGCGTGATCGAGGGCGAGATGAACGAGCTGCTGCGCGCGTCGGCGTCCGATGCCGGGCGCGACGACTACATCCTTGCCATGCTGACCGATCGCGGCGCGATCCTGGATGCCGCCGGCAAGCTTCGCCAGGCCTACCCCAACTGCCTGCACGTAGGCAGGAAGTCCTTCGCTGCCGACCCCGTCGAGGCTCAGCGCCGCGACCCGCGCCGCCACACCGAAGCCGAGCTCTTTCGCGCGTTCTTCGAAGAGGTCACGGGCGAGCAGCCGACGCTGACGGAGGCCGGAGTGTTCGAGGCCACGGTGACGCAGGTCCGCCGCCGCGAGCAGGAGGCGGCGTGAGTCCGTTGCCGCGGCGGCGATGAGACCGCTGCGACTGACGATGCGTGCCTTCGGTCCGTACGCGGACGAAGTCACGCTGGATTTCTCGGAGCTGCGCGGCCGCTCGCTCTTCCTGATCCACGGTCCGACCGGCGCCGGCAAGACGACGATCCTGGACGCGATCTGCTTTGCCCTTTTCGGCAAGGCCTCCGGCGAGGACCGCAGCGCCGACGCGGTCCGCAGCGATTTCGCCGACGCATCCGTGCGCACCGAGGTCGAGCTGGATTTCGCCATCGGCGAGCGGCTCTACCGCATCCACCGCGCGCCGGAGCAGGACCGACCTGGTGGCAAGACGAGGCGTCCGGCGGCGGCAACGCTGTGGCGTCTTTCGTCGCGCGGCGGCGGCCAGGAAGAAGTGCTGGCGAGCAAGAGCCGCGAGGCCAGCGACAGGATCGTCGAGCTTCTCGGCTTCGAGGCCGATCAGTTCCGGCAGGTCGTGCTGATCCCGCAGGGCGAGTTCCGCCGCGTCCTGGTCAGCGATTCGAAGGAGCGCGAGAAGATCCTCGAGACGCTGTTCGGCACCGAACTGTACCGTCGCATCGAGGAAGCCCTGCGCGAATCGGGCAGCCGACTGCGTGCCGACATCGAGAAGGAGCGACGCGTCCTTGCGGCGCTCGTCGAGCAGAGCGGAGCGGAGAGCCTGGACGACCTTCGCGCGCGCTGCGAGCAGGCCGAGCAGCGCATGAGCGAGCTGCAGGATCGGGAGACGCGTGCGCGAGCGGCCGACGCCGTCGCGACGCGCGCGCTCGAGCAGGCGCGCGCCGCGGCGGCGGCGCTGGAGGAGCTTGGCAGCGCGCGCGCTGCGCGTGCCGATCTGGAGCGGCAGGCCGACGTGCACACGGGCTGGCGCCGCGAGCTGGAAGCCGCTCGGCGCGCGCAGCACGTGGAATCGGATCGCACGCGTCTGGAGCTGGCGAACAGGCATGCCGACGCCGCTGCGGCCAGGCTCGCCGCTGCGCGTGAGCATGCCCAGCGGTCCGTCGATGAACGGCGCGACGCGCAGGAGACGCTCGCACGCGAGACGCGGCGGGCGGGCGAGCGGGCGGCCGCGGCCGAGCAGGTGCGACAGCTCGAGCAGGCGCTTGCTCAGTCCGAGCGCGTCGCGGATCTGACCGCTGCGCTGCGAAGCGCCGAGGTGGGCTTCGCCGACGCCGACGGCGCCGCCAGGCGCAGCGAGCGCGAGATCGGGTTCGCACAGGCACGGTGCGAGGTCCTGTCGCGAGAGCTCGAAGGCGTTCGCGCCGTCCGCGACCAGCTCGAACGAAGAAGAGTTGCCGCCGCCGAGGCCGCCGAGCGAGTGAAGAAGCTCCAGCAGCTCGCCGAGGCGCGCTCGCTGCTGCTGAAGCAGACGGTTGCTGTCGGCGGCGCGCAGGCCCGCTGCGAGCAGAGCGCGAAGCGTCTTGCCGACGCCGTCGCCCACGAACGGGATGTGCTGGCGGCGTGGACGGCCGGGCAGGCGGCGGTCCTGGCGCGCATGCTCGAGCCTGGCCAGCCGTGTCCCGTTTGCGGCTCCGGCGAGCATCCTCATCCGGCCGTCGCTGCCGGCGCCGTGCCGACTTCCGAAGAGTTCGACGCGGCACGCACTGCGGTCGAGGAGGCGCGCTCGGAGCAGCACGCGGCGGCCGCCGCTCTGTCGCAGGCGCGAGAGGAGGCCGGCGTTCTGCGCGAGCGACGCGATGGTTTGGAGCGCGAGCTCGGCGAGTGGGCGGAAGCGACGCTCGAGTCGGTCGCGGCCGCGCTGGAAGCCGCGCGCCGGGAGCTGGTCGAGGCCGGCAAGGCCGACGTCCGATGCCGCGCGATCGAAAAGGAGATGCGCGAGCGCCGCGAGGCGATCGAGGAAGCTCAAGCCGACCAGGCCTCGGCGCAGCAAGCCGCTGCCAACGCGAGGATCGAGCTCGAAAAGATCAAGACGCTGCTGGAGGAGCTGGCGCGCGAGCACGGCCCCGTCACCGACGTTGACGCTCTGACGCGCCAGCTCGCACAGGCGCGCAAGCGACGTGACGAGATGGAAGCGGCGTTCGAGGCCGCCAAGGAGCGCCAGACGCGCAGCGAGCAGGCGTTGCTCTCGTCGCAGCGTGCGGTTGCCGACTGCGAGGCGGAGGCGGAGAAAAGCGCGGAGGCAGCGCGCACCGCGACCGCCGATCTCGATCGGGCGCTGGCGGCGCAAGGTTTCGACAGCGCCGCCCAGGCCCTTGCCGCGCGTCGCAGTGCGGCCGCGATGCGCGAGCTCGACGAGGCGCTGTCGCGCTACGACGCCGCCGTGCATGCCTCCGCCGAGCGCCTGGCCCGCGCCGAAGCATCGGCTGCGGGCATCGCTGCTCCCGATCTGGATGCGCAGACGCAGCAGGCTGCAGCGGCCAGGAATGCGCTGGAGCAGGTCGTCGCCGAGCGCGCACGCATGGCCGAAGCGGCGCGTGCCCACCGGCAGGCGCTGGCCGCATTGACGGCGGCGCACGAGAAGGTGGTTGCGCTCGAAGCCGAGTACGCCACCGTCGGCCGCGTCTCCGACGTCGCCTCTGGCCGCAATCCCGCGGGGATCTCGCTGCTGCGCTTCGTGCTCGGCGCGCTTCTCGATGACGTTCTGGCTGCCGCCTCTCAGCGGCTGCGGCGCATGAGCCACCAGCGTTTCGCCTTGACGCGCTCGGGCGAGCGGCGCGATCGCCGCACCAGCGGCGGCCTCGACCTCGAGGTGTTCGATTCGCACACCGGCACCTGCCGTCCTGTGGCCACGTTGTCGGGCGGCGAGAGCTTTCTGGCGTCGTTGTCGCTGGCGCTGGGACTGGCTGATGTCGTGCAGGCGTACAGCGGCGGCATCCACCTGGAGACGATGTTCGTCGACGAGGGCTTCGGCACGCTCGACCCCGAAGCGCTGGATCAGGCCATGAGCGCGCTCGAAGAGCTGCAGGCCGGCGGGCGCCTGGTCGGAATCATCTCGCACGTGCCCGAGCTCAAGGAACGCGTGCAGGCGCGCCTGGAGGTCATACCTGGACCGCGCGGGAGCACGGCGCGGTTCGTCGGCTGAGGCTGAGTGATCGTTGCCCGAAACGGCATGACGGCCGGGCGCTGCACCAACCATGATCGTTGCCTTCTACGGCTTACGACGGCGCGGCAGAAAGGCACCGGCATGACGGCCGAGGCATGTCCTTTTCGTCATCGCGCTGGGTACATGGGTCCCGCGGCGGGGCGTGGCGACGCCATGCGTCGAATAGTCACGGCCGAAACTTGACTTAAAAGTCCGGTATTCCTACGGTCATCGTCATGCACATCACGGCGCAGGAAGAATACGGGCTGCGATGCCTCTTGCGGGTGGCGAAGCACGCGTCGGACGACCCGATTCGCACCCACGAGGTGGCCACGGCCGAAGGCCTCAGCCTCGAGTACGCCGCCAAGCTGATGCGCGTGCTCAAGAACGGCGGTCTCGTCGTCAGCACCCGTGGCGCGGCGGGGGGCTATCTGCTGGCGCGGCCCGCGAGCGAAATCAGCGTCTGGGACGTCCTGTCGGTGCTGGACGGCCCCCTATACGAAGAGAAGTTCTGCGCGAGCCACACGGGCTCGCAGACCGACTGCGCTCACACCACCGACTGCTCGGTGCGGGCGGTGTGGCGCAACGTCAACAACATCCTGCAGACGGCGCTGTCGGCCATCTCCCTGGCCGACCTTCGCCGCGACGAGCGCTCGACTGTTGCATGGCTGACGCGCGAGCTTGCCGGCGCCGGTCGGGCGGAATCGTCGTCGGCACCGGCTGTCGGCAACGGCTCGGGCTCCGTCTCCGAGCGTGAGAGGCTGGCATGAGCGGCACCACCGGACCCGACGCTCGCGAGCTCGTCGAGAGCGGCGAGTACAAGTGGGGCTTCATCACCGACATCGAAAGCGATGTGGCACCGCCGGGCATCAACGAAGAGATCATCCGCTTCATCTCGGCCAAGAAGAACGAGCCCGAATTCATGCTCGAGTGGCGGCTGAAGGCATTCCGCGCGTGGTCGAAGATGGCGCAGGCGCAGGGCGAGCCGAAGTGGGCGCACGTCCGCTTCGCCCCCATCGACTATCAGGGCATCAGCTACTACGCCGCACCCAAGCAGAAGCCGAAGCTCTCGAGCATGGACGAGGTGGATCCGGAGCTGCTCGATACGTTCGAGAAGCTCGGGATTCCGCTCGAGGAGCGCAAGCTGCTGGCGGGCGTGGCGGTCGACGCCGTGTTCGACAGCGTCTCGGTCGCGACCACGTTCAAGGACACCCTGGCCAAGGCCGGCGTGATCTTCGGCTCGTTCACCGAGGCGGTGCAGAACCATCCCGAGCTGGTGCGGAAGTATCTGGGCTCGGTGGTTCCGATCACGGACAACTTCTACGCCGCGCTCAATTCGGCGGTCTTCACCGACGGCAGCTTCTGTTACGTGCCCAAGGGCGTGAAGTGCCCGATGGAGCTGTCGACGTACTTCCGCATCAACGCCGCCAACACCGGACAGTTCGAGCGCACGCTCATCGTCGCGGACGAAGGCGCCTCGGTGAGCTATCTCGAGGGCTGCACGGCGCCGATGCGCGACGAGAACCAGCTCCACGCGGCGGTCGTCGAGCTGGTCGCGCTCGACCGCGCCGAAATCAAGTACTCGACGGTCCAGAACTGGTACCCGGGCGACAAGCAGGGCAAGGGCGGTATCTACAACTTCGTGACCAAGCGCGGCAAGTGCGCGGGCGCGTATTCGAAGATCTCGTGGACGCAGGTCGAGACCGGCTCGGCCATCACCTGGAAGTATCCAAGCTGCATCCTGCAGGGCGATCACTCGGTGGGCGAGTTCTACTCGGTGGCGGTGACGAACAACTACCAGCAGGCCGACACCGGCACCAAGATGGTGCACATCGGCAAGGATACGAAGAGCACGATCATCTCCAAGGGCATCAGCGCCGGCCACGGGCAGAACAGTTATCGCGGCCTGGTGCAGGTAGGCCCGAACGCCGACCGCGCGCGCAACTATTCGCAGTGCGACTCGCTGCTGCTCGGCGACAAGTGCGGCGCCCACACGTTTCCTTATATCGACGTGCGCAACTCGACCGCGCAGGTCGAGCACGAGGCGTCCACCTCCAAGATCGGCGAGGACCAGCTCTTCTACTGCCAGCAGCGCGGCCTTTCGGAAGAGGACGCGGTCTCGCTGATCGTCAACGGCTTCTGCAAGCAGGTCTTTCGCGAGCTGCCGATGGAGTTCGCGGTGGAGGCACAAAAGCTCCTCGGCGTCACGCTGGAAGGAGCGGTGGGATGAGCATGCTCGAGATCGACAACCTTCACGCCGAGGTGGAGGACAAGAAGATCCTCAACGGCCTGTCGCTCTCCGTCGGGGCCGGCGAGGTGCACGCGGTGATGGGGCCCAACGGCTCGGGCAAGAGCACGCTGGCCCAGCTTCTGGCCGGCCGCGAGATCTACACGGTCACCGAGGGCAGCGTGACCTTCGATGGCAAGAACCTGCTCGAGATGGAGCCGTACGTTCGTGCGCGCGAGGGAATCTTCCTGTCGTTCCAGTACCCGCTCGAGCTTCCGGGCATCGCCAACTCCTACTTCCTCAAGGCGGCGGTCAATGCGGTGCGCAAGCACCGCGGACAGGACGAGCTGGACGCGGTCGACTTCCTGATGGCCGCTCGCGCCAAGATGAAGCTGGTCGGCCTGGACGAGGCGTTCCTGCATCGCGCCGTCAACGAAGGCTTCTCCGGAGGCGAGAAGAAGCGCAACGAGATCTTCCAGATGGCCATGCTCGAGCCGCGCCTGGCCATTCTCGACGAGACCGATTCGGGGCTCGACGTCGATTCGCTTCGCACGGTGGCCCAGGGCGTGAACAGCCTGCGCGCGCCGGACCGCGCCATCATCGTCATCACGCACTATCAGCGGCTGCTCGACTATATCGTGCCCGACCGCACGCACGTGCTTTCGGGCGGGCGGATCGTCCGCTCCGGCGGCCCCGAGCTGGCGCGCGAGGTCGAGGAGCGCGGCTACAAGACGATCGCCGAGCAGGCGCAGGCGTAAGGAACGAGGCGAGTGAGCACGGCTGGCGACATCACCGGGCAGTTCGAGCGCGTGCGCGCGAGGCTGTCGGGACGCGGCGCCGGGTGGCTGGACGCGCTGCGCACGCGCGGGCTCGCCCGCCTCGCCGAAGCCGGCTTTCCCACGGTCAAGCACGAGGACTGGAAGTACACGAACGTCTCGCCGGTGCTGCGCGACTCGCTGCGGCCGGTCCTGGCCGATGAGGTGAGGATCGAGGAGGCGGAGGTCGCGGCGGTGCTGGGTGGCGTTGCCGGCCTCGACGGCGACTCGCCGCTGCTGGTGTTCGTCGATGGCCATTATCGCGCCGCCTCGTCGCGGCACGGCAGGCTGCCGCGCGGGCTTCGCGTCAGCAGCCTGCGCGAGCGCCTCGAGCGTGAGCCGGCCACGCTCGAACCGTGGCTGGGCAAGTACCTGCCGGTGGAAGCGCACGGCTTCGCAGCCATGAACACCGCTTTTCTCGACGATGGCGCAGTGATCGAGATCGACGAAGGCGCGATCATCGAGACGCCGGTCCACGTGGTGTTCCATTCGACGTCGCGCGCCGAACCGTTCGTCACGCATCCTCGCAACGTCATCGTGGCCGGCCCCGGCAGCTCGGCGCTGATCGTCGAGCACTACGTCGGCACCGCCGGCGCGCGCTACCTTACAAACGCGGCAACCGAGATCGCCGTCGGCAGGAGCGCGGCGCTCGGCCACGTGCGCGTGCAGCGCGAGCCGGAGAGCGCCTACCACGTCGGCCGCGTGCAGGTGGACCAGGAGGCCGGCAGCTCGTTTTCCTCGCACAGCTTCGGGATCGGCGCCGCGCTCTCGCGCGTCGAGCTTCCCGTGCGGCTCGGCGGCGATCACGCCGAGTGCACGCTGTCGGGACTGTGGGCGCTGCATGGCGCGCAGCACGCCGACCATCACATCCAGATCGACCACGCCTGTCCGTGCACGCGCAGCCGCCAGCTCTTCAAGGGTGTCCTGGAAGACAGCGCGCGCGGCGTCTTCACGGGCAAGGTCCTGGTGCGCTCGGGCGCGCAGAAGATCGAGGCGCGGCAGAACAACGCCAATCTCGTTCTCGGGAACGGCGCGGTGGCCGAGACGCGCCCGCAGCTCGAGATCTACGCCGACGACGTGCAGTGCACGCACGGCGCCAGCATCGGCCGTCTCGACGACGACGCGCTGTTCTACATCCAGCAACGCGGCATCGATGCGCGCGAGGCGCGCCGTCTGCTCGTGTACGGCTTCGCCATCGAAGTGGCCGAATCGGTCGTGCCGCCGACGCTTCGGCAGGGCATGGAAGCGATGGTTTCGGAGCGCGTCGCCGGCCTGGCACGGCAAGGAGAAGCGAAGTGAGCGCAACGGCGCGACCGCAGCCCGTCCGCGATTCGTCGGCGGCGGAGTACGACGTCGAACGGATCCGGAACGACTTCCCGATCCTGTCGCAGAGCGTGCACGGAAAGCCGCTCGTCTATCTGGACAATGCCGCCACGACGCAGAAACCACGCGCCGTGCTGGACGCCGTCAATCGCTACTACGAGCACGACAACGCCAACGTGCATCGCGGCGTCCACACTCTGAGCGAGCGTGCCACCATCGCCTACGAGGACGCGCGCACGCGAGTCGGCCGCTTCGTCGGCGCAGCCTCCTCGAGCGAAATCGTGTTTCTTCGCGGTGCCACCGAGGCGCTGAACCTGGTCGCGCACAGCCTGGCCCAGACCGAACTGCGCGAGGGCGACGAGGTCGTCGTCTCGTACATGGAGCACCACTCCAACATCGTGCCGTGGCAGATGGCCTGCGCTCGCACCGGCGCCAGGCTGCGCGTGGCGCCGGTGGACGAGAACGGCGAGCTGATGCTGGAGGAGCTGGCGGCGCTGCTCGGCCCGCGGACGAAGATCGTCGCCGTCACGCACGTTTCCAATGCGCTCGGTACCGTCAACCCGATCGCTCGCATCGCACAGGTGGCCCACGATGCCGGCGCCAGACTGGTCGTCGACGGCGCGCAGGCGGTGCCGCACATCCCTCTGGACGTCGACGCGCTCGGCTGCGACTTCTACGCATTCTCCGGCCACAAGGTGTACGCGCCGATGGGCATCGGTGCGCTGTGGGGACGCCGCGAGCTGCTCGAGAAGCTGCCGCCGTATCAGGGCGGCGGCGAGATGATCCTGTCGGTGACGTTCGAGCAGACCACGTACAACACGGTGCCGCACAAGTTCGAGGCGGGAACTCCCGACGTCGCCGGCGCCGTCGGGCTGGCGGCTGCTCTGGACTATCTGGACGCGCTCGGCCTGGAGAACGTGGCGGCGCACGAGCAGGACCTGCTGGCGTATGCGCGCGAGGCGCTGCTTTCGGTGCCGGGGTTGCGCATCGTCGGAAACGCGCGCGAAAAGGCCGGCGTGCACTCGTTCGTGCTCGAGGACATCCATCCGCACGACATCGGTACGATTCTCGATCACGAGGGCGTCGCGATCCGCACCGGGCATCACTGCGCGCAGCCCGTGATCACGCGTTTCGGACTGCCGGCCACGGCTCGCGCTTCCTTTGGCCTGTACAACTCGCGCCAGGACGTGGACCGCCTCGTCGCCGGCCTGCAGCGCGTTCGGGAGATGATGGGCTGATGTCGGATCTGCGCGATCTCTACCAGGAGCTGATCCTGGATCACGGCCGCCGCCCGCGGAACTTCGGCCGCCTCGGCGAGGCCACCCATCACGCCGAGGGCTACAACCCGCTGTGCGGCGACAAGATCATGCTCTACCTCGAGCTCGACGGCGACAGGGTGCGTGGCGTGAGCTTCGAAGGGCAGGGGTGCGCGATCTCGCAGGCTTCAGCGTCCCTGATGACCGAAGCGGTCAAAGGCAAGACCACCGCGCAGGCGCTGGCGCTCTTCCGCAAGCTGACGGCGCTGGTGACGGCGCGAGACGAGGATGTTGCCGCCGAGACCGACACCGAGCTGGGGAAGCTGGCGGTGTTCGAGGGAGTGCGGCAGTACCCGCTGCGCGTCAAGTGCGCCACCCTGGCGTGGCATACGTTGCACAACGCGCTCGAAGGCAAGGCAGAAGAAGTCGCGGTGACCGAATGAGCCACGAGCACGAACACAAGAATCAAACGATGAGCGCAGAGCCGGAGGCCGGGATGGCAGCAAAGCCCGCTGCGAACGCACCATGGGAGCGGCATGATGCCGCTGCCGCTGCGGGTCAGCAGCCTGAAGTCCGCAACGTTCCCGTGCCTGACGCCGTCATTCAGCAGACCGGTCAGGAGCAGCCGGTGACTCTCCCCGACTCCGTCGCCAATGCCTCGGCGCCCGTCGCCGATGCCGGTGCGGCATCCGAAGCCGGCGGCGAGCTCGACATCGCCGAGATGGAAGAGCGCATCGTCGAAGCGCTGCACACGGTCTTCGATCCCGAGATTCCGGTCGACATCTACGAGCTCGGGCTGATCTACGACCTGCGCATCCAGCCGGACGGCCATGTCGACATCAAGATGACGCTGACCACTCCCAATTGCCCCGTCGCCGGATCGATGCCGGGCATGGTCGAGCGCGTCACCGGCATGGTCGAGGGCGTCAAGTCCGTGAACGTCGAGCTGGTGTGGGAGCCGATGTGGGGCCCGCACATGATGACGGAGGCCGCGCGGCTGCAGCTCAACATGTACTGAACGACTTCCCGCTTTCCGCAGCTCGTCGGCGGAGCCGCCGTCGGGCAGCCGTCACGCCACCGCCCGGCCACGAGGCGTCAGCTCCGCACCCGATACCGCACCGGCATCGTCTTGAGCCCGCCTACGAACGTCGTCGCCATCGATTCGGCCGGCCCCGTCAGCTCGATCTCCTCCAGCCGCGGCAGCAGCTCCCGGAAGAACGCCTCCACCTCCATGCGCGCAAGGTGAGCGCCGAGACAGAAGTGCACGCCGATGCCGAAGGCGAGGTGCTGATCCGCGTTGGCGCGCCGGATGTCGAACCGCATGGGATCGTCGAAGACGGTCTCGTCCCGATTGGCCGACAGGTACGACATCATCAGCCAGTCCCCCGCCTTCAACTTCGTGCCCGCCAGCTCGTAGTCGCCCTGCGCCTGCCGCATGAAATGCCGCACCGGCGTCACCCAGCGGATCATCTCGTGCACGGCGTTGGGAATGAGCGAAGGGTCATCCTTCAGCGCACGCAGCTGCTCGGGGTTTCGAATGAGCGCCTCCAGGCCGCCGGCCAGCGTGCTGGAGGTGGTGTCGTGTCCGGCCGTGGCGACGATGGAGTAGTAGCCGGCGGTTTCGAGCTCGCCGAGCGGCAGCCCGTCGATCGTGCCGTTGGCGATCGTGGAGGCGAGGTCGTCGGTGGGGTGGGCGCGGCGGTCGGCGGTGATGCGCGCAAAGTACATGGCCATGTCGTTGAGGGCAGCCTGGAAGATCTTGACCGGCTCTTCGCCTTCAGCGCCGCCGACGTCCGGATCCTCTCCGCCGAAGATCTTCTGCGTCAGCTCGAGCATGCGCGGCTCGTCGCTCTCGGGCACGCCGAGGATGCTCAGGATCACGTGCAGCGGATAATAAAGCGCGA
The DNA here is from genome assembly GCA_035626395.1 of Candidatus Limnocylindrales bacterium. NCBI lineage: Bacteria > Bacillati > Chloroflexota > Candidatus Limnocylindria > Candidatus Limnocylindrales > Candidatus Limnocylindrales bacterium. The sequence goes on from DASPNR010000007.1 coordinate 546,932, forward strand.
TGTCGCGCACGAAGTCGCACTGGCCGTCGAAGTCGAGCATGCGGTCGACGAAGCGCCGCGCCAGCACGGGAAGCTGTTGGCCGACGTTGCGACGCAGGTTGGCCGGCTTGAACCAGTCGTTCGTGATCAGCCGCGTGTTGCGATGCTCGGCGCCGTCCATGTGGATGAGCGTCTTGATGTCGAGGCCGGCGGCGCGCCCGCTCTCGACCTGGCTGCGCGGCAGGAGCACCGAGTCTCGCGTGTTCCAGAACAGCAGGTGATTGCGCTCGACCTCGGCCAGGTCGGCGTGACGAGTGACGACTCGGAAGGGAACGTATCCTTCGACATCGACCAGCGGCAGCGGCTCGGAGCGGCGCAGGCGGCCGGCAGCGGCGTGCCACGAGTCGAGGTCGGCGTAGGCGGTGCGGTCGATGAAGATGCGCGCATCGCCGAGGTGCGAGAAGTCCTGCATGCCAGCGGTCTAGCAACCGACCCCGCGAAAAAAAAGGCAGCACCGCACGTCGCCGACGATGACGCGCGGCGCCGTTGCACGTATCGCCTGCGGAACCACGGCGCGTCAGCTGGGCCGTGGTCCCGCTTCCGTTCTTCGCCGACCGACTCTAAATAGCCGGGCCGCCGCTTCGGCCGCCACCCGCTTGATGTTCGAACGCATCGCCAATCTGGCAACCACGCTGTTCCCGCTGTGGGTCGTCCTTGCCGGCGCCGCGGCGCTGTATCACCCGCCGTTGTTCACCTGGTTCTCCGGGCCGCTCATCGTCTGGGGCCTCGCCATCATCATGCTGGGAATGGGCATCACGCTGTCGGTCGACGACTTCCGGCGCGTGGCGACGATACCGGGTGCCGTGGTTGCCGGCGTGGTTGCGCAATTCCTCATCATGCCGCTCATGGGGTGGGCCAGCGCGCACGCCTTCGCGCTGCCGCCGCCCCTGGCGGTCGGCGTGATCCTGGTCGGCTGCTGCCCGGGCGGAACGGCATCCAACGTCGTCAGCTACCTCGCGCGAGCCAACGTAGCGCTGTCGGTCTTGATGACGATGTGCTCGACCATCGCGGCCGTCGTCATGACTCCGCTGCTCACGAAGGCTCTGGCTGGGACGCTGGTGCCGGTGGACGCCTGGGGTTTGTTCGTCAGCACCTTGCAGGTCGTGCTGATTCCGGTCTTGCTCGGTATTGGGCTCAACCATGCCGCGCCGGGCCTGGTGCGACGCGTGCTTCCGGTGGCCCCGTTGATCTCCGTGCTGACGATCGTGCTCATCTGCGCAAGCATCGCCGGGCAGAGCCGAGACGCGCTTTTCGCTTCGGGCCTGGGCCTGCTCGCGGCCGTCTTCATGCTGCACGCGGGCGGCTTCGGGCTCGGATATGTCTTCGGCCGCGTCGCGAGTTACGGCGAGACGATCAATCGCACGATCTCGATCGAGGTCGGCATGCAGAATTCCGGCCTCGGTGCAGTGCTCGCGCGCCAGCATTTCCCCGACCCCGCCACAGCACTGCCGGCCGCAATCTCCGCGACGGTCCACTCGCTGATCGGAAGCATCCTGGCCGCGTACTGGCGAACCCGCGAGCCCGAGGACCAGGCGTGAGCTCCTCCGCCGACGTGATCCTGTGGAGCGGACGCGAGGGCGCGACCGCACGGTGGACGGCGCACGCGTCGGAGGATTCGGGCGCTGCGGTGCTGGTCGAGCCCGACTCGGGCGCCCTGCGGTTCGACTTCAACCTCGTCGGAACCGGCAGCTGGGCGATCGCGCGCCTGGAGATGCCGGTGACGCTGCCGGAGCACTACGCGGCCGTAGCCAGGCTGCGCGGGCAGATGCAGCCCAACGAGCTGCAGCTCAAGCTGATCGATCCCAGCTTTGCCAACGTTTGGTGGTGGAGGCTCGGCGCCTTCACGACCACCGGAGAGCCGCAGACGCTGGTGCTGCGCCAGCCTGCGCTGCAGTTCGCATGGGGCCCGCGCAGCGGCGGCGAGCCGCGCCAGCTCGGAGCGGTCGAGCTGGCAATCGCGATCGAGCGAGGCGGCGCCGGCACGCTGTGGATCGACGAGCTGCGGCTGGAGGCGCGCGATCCATGGGCGGCGAGGCCGACCATCCACGGGCTGCGTGCGTCGAGCAGCGCGCCGGGAAGGGACATCGAGTGCATCGGGCGCAACGACGACGCGCGCTGGCGCCCCGCCGCCGACGACGCCGATCCCTGGATCGAGATCGATCTGGGCCGGCACAGCGAGATCGGCGGCGTGGTCATCGATTTCGGAGGCGCGGCGTTCGACGCGCCGTCGGCGCGGCTGTTCGGTTCCGAAGACGGCGCAGCATGGTCGCTGCTCGCGCAGCAGCCGGCCAGCCCGAGCCCGCGCGTGTGGCTGCGCACGGATGAAGGCGAAGCGCGCCACCTGCGAATCGAGCTGAAATCGAGGGAACCGATCGAGGTGACGCGCATTGCCGTCGTTCCGCTGGAGCTGGCGGTTTCACCGGCGCACTACATCCTCGGCGAAGCTGCGCACGCGCGCCGTGGCATGTATCCCCGCCACTTGCTGCGCGAGCAGACCTACTGGGCAGTGGTCGGCGGGGACGGCGACGAGCGCAAGGGATTGCTTGCCGAGGACGGAGCGCTGGAGGTGACGGCGGAGTCGTTCAGCATCGAACCGTTCCTCTACGTCGGCGGCCGGCTGGTCACGTGGGCCGACGCCGAAATCACTCAGTCACTGCTGGACGGCCACCTGCCCATCCCCTGCGTCGAATGGAACATCGCCGAGCTTCGCCTGCGCATAACGGCTTTCGCCACCGGCGAGCCGGGGCTGGCGGTTCTGGTTGCGCGCTACGAGATCGAGAACCTCACCGACGAGGACTGCGCGCTGCGGCTGTTCCTTGCGGTGCGTCCCTTCCAGGTCAATCCGACCTGGCAGAGCCTGAACATGATCGGCGGCATCGCCCCGATCCGTCGCATCGAGCATCTGGGCAATACGGTGCACATCAACGAGGAGCATGCGGTGATCGCCGTGACGGCGGCGTCCGCCTTCGGCGCTTCCGCCTCCGAGCACGGCATCGACGCGCTGGAGACGGGGCAGTCGCCGCCGCTCGATCACATCGACGACCCCGTCGGCTTCGCCACCGGCGTTCTTGCCTACGACCTGCGTCTCGCTGCGCGCGAGCAGGATGTCGTCGTGGCGGCCGCCGTGCCGCTGTACGAGACCTCCCCGCTGCCGCCCTCGGCGCTGTCGCGCGACCAGGCCATTGCATGGGTGGATGCGCGCATGCAGGAGACGGCAGCGGCGTGGCGCGAGCGCCTGGCTCGCGTGCCCATCGCTCTTCCTGCGTGTGCCGACGAGTTCCTGAATTCGGTCCGCGCGTCCATTGCCTGGATTCTCGTCAACCGCGAGGGACCTCGCATACAGCCGGGCCCGCGCAACTACCGTCGCTCCTGGATCCGGGACGGCGCCATGACCGGCGGCGCGCTGGCCGAGATGGGGTTCGCCGCCGAGCTCGAGGCGTTTCTGCGGTGGTACGCGCCTCATCAGCTCGAGGACGGGCGCGTGCCGTGTGCGGTCGATCGGCGCGGCGTCGATCTGGTGGCCGAGCACGACAGCCACGGACAGCTCATCTGGAGCATCGTCGAGCTGTACCGGCTGACGGGCGACCCGGCGCTCCTGCGCGAGATGTGGCCGCGCGTGCAGCGGGCGGCCTCGGCCATCGCTTCGCTGCGCGCGCAGCAGACCAGGGAAGAGCTGCGTGGCAGTGGCGCGTTCGGTCTGCTGCCTCCCTCGATCAGCCACGAGGGCTACTCTTCGCAGCCCGTGCACTCGTACTGGGACGACCTGTTCGCGCTGCGCGGCCTGCGCGATGCCGGCTATGCGGCCGGCGTGCTCGGGCGCCACGACGACAGCCGGCGCTTGCGCGAGCTCTACGAAGCGATGCGCGCGGACTTCCGCGACTCCGTCCGGCGGATCATCGCCGAGCACGGCATCGACTTCATTCCCGGCAGCGTCGAGCTCGGGGACCTCGATCCCGCCTCCACCGCCATCGCCTTCGATCCCTGCCAGGAGGATTCGCTGCTGCCGCGAGCCGAGCTTGCGCGGACGTTCGAGCTGTTCTGGCAACGGTTCCAGCAGCGCCGTCAGGGCGCGGTCGATACAGGCAGCTACAGCGCCTACGAGGCCCGCAATGCGCTGGCGATGATGATGCTCGGCATGCGCGAGCGCGGGTTCGAAGCGCTGCAATGGTTCGTCCGCGACCAGCGCCCGCAGGCGTGGCGGCAATGGCCGGAGGTGAGCACGGCCGATCCGCGCGAACCGCGCTTCGTCGGCGACCTTCCCCATGGCTGGATCGCCTCCGGCTTCGTCCGCATCGTGCGCCGCATGCTCGCCTTCGAGCGGCTCGACGACGACGCCTTGATCCTGGCTGCCGGAGTTCCCGCCGACTGGCTGGCCGAGGAGCCCGGCGTACAGGTGAAGGGGATGCCGAGCTACTACGGCCCCATCGAGTACACGATGAAAGCCGCCGGTGACGGCGCGATCCGCGTGACGCTGGGACCGCTTCGGCGCTGGCCGGCAGCGGGCGTCATCCTGGAGCCGCCGCTGACGCAGCCCCTGCGGCACGTCACCATCGACGGCCGCCGCACCGACGCGGCCGATGCCAGGCGAGCCGTGCTTCGCGAGCCGGCGCGCGAGGTCGTCCTGGAGACGTGATGCGGCCATGTCGTGGCGCGGCGCGCGGCGAAGCGACCGCCGACGCCGGGCAGCTGCGCACGGCGCACGCTGCGCTCAGGCCACTTTCTTCTTCTTGCCCGCCGGTCCCTTCCCCGTCTCGGCATCGATGAGCTTCCAGGAGCCGCTCGTGTCGAGTTGCAGAATGCGCTGGTGGAACGGAATCAGCGTGTTGCGATGGCCGACGCTGATGAAGCCGCAGCCGGATTCGATCAGCAGCTCGTACATGCGCGTCTGGTTCTCCTCGTCGAGCGCGCTGGTGGCCTCGTCGAGGAACGCGAAGCGCGGCTTGCGAAGCAGAAGTCGGGCGAACGCCACGCGTTGCTGCTCGCCGATCGAAAGGACGTTGGTCCAGTCGACCTTGCTCTCGAGGTCGCCGTTGACGCGGTCGAAGACGTCGGAGAGGTTGACCTTGTCGACGACCTTGCGGATCTCGTCGTCCTCGATGCGGCTGTGCGGATACGGGTATAGCAGCTGGTCGCGCAGCGTTCCCTCGATCATGTAGGGCCGCTGCGGCAGGAACATCAGCTCCGAGAGCGCGGGCCGCTCGAGTGACCCCATGCCGCTCGGCCACAGACCGGCGATGGTGCGCAGCAGCGAGCTCTTGCCCGTGCCGCTCGGGCCCATGATCAGGACGCTCTGCCTTCGCCGCAGCTCCAGCGACAGCTCTTCGACGAGCCGCTTCTGGTCGGCGTCCGGCGTCACCACCGTCAGGTCCTGCAGCCGGATGATGCGGCTGTCCTCTTCGATCTCCAGCTGCGATTCCTTGATGATGCGCTCTTCCTCGGCGTCGAACGCGTCGAGGTTCTCCCACAGCGCGCCCAGGCGCTGGACGTTGGCCAGGTAGGCACTGAGCTGCTCGAACTGCGTGATGATGAGCGAGACGGCCGCCAGCACTTGCGCGAACGCGCTGGAGGCCTGCGTGATGACTCCGAACTCCACCTCGCCGCGCATGTACAGCGGCGCGACGATGATCACCGGAATGGCCAGCGCCGCGTAGTTGTAGCTGTTGGTGAAGAAGCCGAGATTGCGGTTCCATCCGATGATCGCCACCGTGTTGCGCACGGCGTTGAGCAGCCGCATGAGCAGGTCGGCCATCTCGCGGCGCTCTCCGCGATAGAACGCGATGGACTCGGCATTGTCGCGCACGCGCACCAGGCCGTAACGAAGGTCGGCCTCGCGAGCGTACTGCTTGTAGTGCAGCTGCACGAGGCGGCGCCCGATCAGGATGCTGCCCGCCGTTCCCGCCACGGCATACAGGAACAGCACGCTGACGAGCAGCTTCGAGATCGTCCACAGCACGCCGATGAAGGCGATGACGGTGACGGCGGCGTTCAGGATGATGAGCAGGAACGTCAACGACTTGGACGTGAACAGGCGGACGTCTTCGCTGATGCGCTGGTCCGGGTTGTCGATGGCGTCCTGGCCGCGCAGCCGATAGTAGGCGCGGTTGTTGAAGTAGCGCTCGATGAGATGCTCGGCCAGCGATTCGCGCCAGAGCAGCGCCAGGCGCTCTTCCATCCATCGATAGTAGACGCCGATAGGGACGGCCAGGGCGAATGAGGCGAGATAGAGTCCGAGGTACCTCCAATAGCCCTCGACGTCCTTCTTCGAGATGGCCGTCATGAAGTCGCGGCCGGCGTAGCTCATCAGGACCTGCACGCCGCCCACCGCCAGCGCGAACGTCAGCGTCAGGATCAGGAAGTAGCGCGCCTTGCGCCGGTGCTTGGACTCGACGAAGAACGCGCGTCCGATGCTGATGAACTGCCGCAGCGTCTTGCGGATCGGCGTCTTGTCGCGCTGGGCCGCCGGCTTGCCGTCTTTCTGCGGCGCCTGCGCCTCATTGGGGGAAGCCATCCGTTGAAAGGCTAAGCGGCCTTCGCATTGTCAGCAATGCGTGCCCCCGACGGCGGGCCTGTCAGCGCAGCTTGAGCACGGCGAGGTGCTCGCGAAAGCGCGTACGCGCCGCGATGCGGTCCTCGTGCGGGAGCTGCAGCTCGCTGCAGATGCGGCTGATCTCGTTGTCTTCGGTCTGCGAGATCGATTCGTCCGAGGAGCTGACGGCGAACAGGCACTCGAGCAGCGACAGCTTCTGTTCGCGCGTCGCCAGCTTGTTGAACTCGCGCGTGACCAGGAAGTTTTCGGTGCCGCCGAACAGCATGTTCTGCGTCTTGGCCATCTGCACGACGAGCACCGCCTGCTCCTCGGGAAGGCCGCCGAGCTTCGTGACGATCTCCTCCATCGCCTCCTGCTCGTGCTGGCTGACGTCGAGGTCGGCGCGCGCGACGCGGCACAGGATGAACGCGAAGGCTGCGACGTACTTGGCCTGGTCCGCATCCATCGAGTCCAGGGCAGCGACGATCTTGCGGACGGTTTCGGTCTCCGCGGAGGAGGCAGCGGTCTTCTTGCGGGACAGGCCCAGGAAATCGGCGATCGGCATGCGCGTGTTTTGCCGTGACCAGCCCCGAACTCCAGCCGCTGGCGCGACGACGGTGGTGCCGCCGTCGGCTCGGGCGGCGCCGGCCGCCCCGCGCGCCGCCGGTCGCTGCGGCGCTGCCCGCCGGCGACGGACGTGTCTCGGTAGTGGCAGCGCGGCGGCGGCCGCCGCCGGTTGATTCGTGGAGTTTCTCTAACTATGGAGAATCTCCATGGCCGCTTCCTCTATTCATGGTGATGCAGCGGCCGGCCCGGCCGCGGGCGCGGCCGAGCCCGAGGAAGGCCGCCGCAGCCGCCGCCGGCGCGAGCTGCACCAGAGGATCTTCGACACCGCCCGCGCCCTGTTCCTGCAGAAGGGCTTCGAGGCCACCCGCGTCGAGGACATCGCCGCCGCGGCCGACATCGCGCCGGCGACGTTCTTCAATCACTTCCCGAGCAAGGAGGCTGTCCTTCGCGAGATGGCCGGCGAGGTGTTCACGCGCTTCCATTCACTGGTGCGCGAGCAGCTCGCGCGCGACGTGTCCACGCGCGATCGCCTGATCGGATTCGCCGACACCGCCGCGCGCCTGGTCGAGCGCGGTCCGGAGCTGACCCGGCGTGTGCTTCTCGAGGTGCACAAGGCCGTGGGCCCCGGCCAGGCAGGAGCGGAGCTTGCCGGCCTGGAGGCCGAGATGGCCGCCGTCGTCCGCGCCGGCGTCGAGCGCGGCGACGTCCGCAGCGATGTCGAGGAAAGCCTGCTGGCCGAGCTGGCCGTCAGCGCGATCATCGGCGTCATGACGCGCTGGATTCACGACGGCGCCTATCCGCTGCGCGAGCGCATGCGGCAGGCCGCGTCTTTTCTCGCCGAAGCCTTCGCGCCCGGCCGTCCTCAGACCTGATTCCCGAAAGGAGCGAACATGCAGACCGAGCTTTGCAGGAAACTGGGCATCGAGTTCCCGATCTTCGCATTCACGCACTGCCGCGACGTGGTCGCTGCGGTGAGCAACGCAGGCGGTTTCGGTGTGCTCGGCGCCGTCGGGTTCTCGCCCGAGCAGCTCGAGGTCGAGCTGAAATGGATCGACGAGCACGTTGGCGACAGGCCTTACGGCGTCGACATCGTCATCCCGCAGAAGTACGAAGGCATGGGCGAGATCGATCCGGACGCGCTCGAGACGATGCTGCGTGCGCAGATCCCGAGCGAGCACCGCGAGTTCGCCAGAAAGCTGCTCGCCGACCACGGCGTGCCCGAGCTGCCGCCCGAAGAGAAGACGCGCGAGCTGCTCGGCTGGACCGAGGCGACGGCAGGGCCGCAGGTGGAGACGGCGCTGCGGCACGAGAAGGTGCGCGTGATCGCCAACGCGCTGGGCACGCCGCCGCGCGAGATCATCGAGCACATCCAGTCCACCGGCCGCATGGTCGCCGCGCTGTGCGGCAGCCCCAAGCAGGCGCTCGCGCACAAGGAGGCCGGCCTGGACTTCATCATCGCCCAGGGCACCGAAGGCGGCGGACACACCGGCGAGATCGGCAGCGTCGTGCTGTGGCCGCAGGTGATCGATGCGGTGGCCCCTCTTCCCGTGCTCGCGGCCGGCGGCATCGGCACCGGCCGCCAGATCGCCGCGGCGCTGGCCATGGGAGCGCAAGGCGTGTGGACGGGGTCGATCTGGCTGACGGTGACGGAGGCCGATTCGCCGCCCGAGCAGAAGGAGTCGTACCTGAAGGCCACCAGCCGCGACACGATCCGCTCGCGCGCGTGGACCGGCAAGCCCTGCCGCATGCTCAAGAACGAGTGGACGGAGGCCTGGGAGGCCCCCGGCAATCCCAAGCCGCTCGGCATGCCGCTGCAGTTCATGGTCACGGCCGATGCGGTCTCGCGCACGCATCGCTATGCGAGCAAGGCGCAGAAGGTCGCGTTCAATCCGGTCGGCCAGATCGTTGGCACCATGAACGAGGTGCAGCCGGTGCGCCGCGTGATGCAGCGCCTGGTCGAGGAGTATCTGGACTCGGTCGAAAGGCTGCAGGGGCTGCTGCCGCAGGCATAGCGGGCCGAGACTCAAGCCCTGCGCGTCTGTGGCGCGCCCCTCGGACCGTTTCAGCGAACCTCGTTGCGAATCGTGCCGGCGCGCTCGACGTGGATGACCACGCGGTCGCCGCGCCTGAGATAGATGCCGGCGCTGCGCGCCTCGCCGATGTAGCGCTCGATGGCGTGCGATGGCACGCCGCGGCCCCAGCCGCCCAGGATCCAGTCGAGCACGCCGCCGAGCTTCTGCGCCATGGTGACGCCCTCGAACACCGTTCCGCTCGGCGTGCCCGCCATGATCAGCGTGCGCTCGGGAATGACGCCCTCGGCCATGCCCGGCAACGCCACGCGCGTGCCGCGGTGCTCCCACGTCGTCTGCTGACGAGCCCACGTCTGGGCGAGGATCTCGTCGAAGTCCCAAACCATGAGGCTCGCCGGCGACTGCTGGCGCACGGCCTCGTTGACGTAGAGCCGAAGCTCGAGCCCGGTGGCGAAGCTGCGAAAATCGCGCGGGATCACGAACAGGTCGCCGACGGGCAGATAGCCGTCGAAGCTCTTGCCGGTGGCGAAGCCGTCGCCCGACTCGGGCTTCCACGGATCGACGTGCCGGAGCAGCGTGGCACGGTCGGTGTAGTCGTTGCACAGCATCACGCCCATGTGCGGCGGCGTCGCGCCCTTCGCGAGCGGCTCAAGCGTGACCCACGCAACCTCGACCTCGTAGTCGAGCAGCGCATCTCCGGCATCGACCGGCGCGCGCGGCGGCGTGGGAGCGACGAGCTTGGGAAACAGGAACGGACCGTTTTCGACGCCGGCGTCGGAGGCGTGCTCGGGATAGTTGGTGCCCGCGGCGATGTGCGCATCGCGCAAGTCGAGCGGCTGGACGAGGTCGGCCGCCGCAACGGTCACACGCGCCGCCGGCGCAGCGCCGTCGATGGCATGCTGCAGGCGCTCGTAGCCGTACTCGCGAAACAGCGCCACCGGATCATTTGCGTCGCGCTGCAGCGCGGCCGACAGATCGACGGCGTCCACTTGTCCTGCCTCGTACCGCTGCACCGCCAGCACGCGATGGTCGTCGCCGGTGCGGATGCGCGCGAACGTCAACGCCTCGCGCGTGGGGGCGATGGTCACGGAGTCGAACAGCGCGGCATCGACGGCCGTGCCAGTCTCCGCTGGCGGCGGGGCCGCACAGGCGCTCACGAAGGCTGCTGCCGAGATTGCCAGCCGCATGCCGGTTCTCATGCTGCCGAGCATGGCGCATCGTCCGCAGCGCCACCATGCGCGGCGACTTCCGCTGCAGGCGACGTTCCGACGATCGCCGCCATTGCATGCGTGATGGCCGCGCGAGGGTCGGCCAGGCCGGTGTGGCAACGAAAAGCGATGTGCTGATCGGGACGCACCAGCAGCACGCCGTCCTCCTCCATGCCCGCCGTGCCGCTCCACCAGCGTTCGGCATCGGAGAAATCGCGACCAACCTCCAGGCAGCGGATGGCCGGATCGAGGCAGCGTGCAGCGTCGATCCATCCCGACCCGGACGGCCCTGCGATCAGTGTCATGCCCTGCAATGCCACGAGGTCGAGCGTGGAGATCGCGCGCCCCTGCCGCTCGACCCAGCCGTGCGGCAGCCGTGAGCCGGGACGGGTGCTCGGCACGAAGTCGCGCACCGGATCGATCGCGGGCGCGCCATCGCCGTCGGATCGGCCGGCGGAAGCGCGGCCATCGCCGTCGATGCTCCCGCCGCGAGCAACGCCATCGCGGCCAAGGCGCGCGGTGGCGAAGGGATCGGCATCTGGCGCGTCGCCGGCAATGGCGCCGGCCGCGTAGCAGAACCCGAGCTGCAACCCGAGCATGTCGAAATGTTCGGCCTGGTTGGCGATCGCGGTCTCGACGGCGGCGCGACCGGCAGCGTCGGCGAGCGTGCGCTGCATGGCCGCGGCGGCATCGGGCGGATTGCCGAGCGTCCCCAGGGCCTGCGGCACCTCGAGCAGTCGCATCGCATTGGCCAGGCTCTGGTCGGCGTTGTGCCGGGCCACGCTGCGCCGCTCGACCTCGTAGGTCTGGAGCAGCGTCTCGGCGGCTTCGCCGTTGAGGACGGCCGCGATCTTCCACATCAGGTTGTGCGCGTCCTGCACGCCGGTGTTCAGGCCGAGACCGCCGGTGGGAGGAAAGCGATGGGCCGCATCGCCAACGAGAAAGGCACGACCACTCCGATAGCTGTCGGCGACCTGCGCCGTCATCGTCCACGCCGAAATCGTCGCCACGCTGATGTCGGCGTCGCCGTCGCGCAGCGCGCGCCGCACCAGCCTCTCGCACCGCGCGCGGTCGTAGCTCTCCAGCGTCTCGGCGTCCGGATCCCAGGCGTGCATGTAGACCCACTCGCTGTCGATGTCGTGCGCGACCAGCGTTCCGCCCGCATCCGGATCGCAGATCCAGTACAGAACGCCGGGACAGCCGGCGACCAGTCTGCGAAGGTCGGCGCGGAAGTGGATCATGATGAAGCTCTGGATGCGGTCCGGGCCCTGCATGGCGATGCCGAGCCACTTTCGAACGCGGCTGCCGGCGCCGTCGCAGGCCAGCAGGTAACGGCTGCGCACGCGATAGGATTCGCCGCTGTGCAGCGCCTTCACCGTCGATGTCACTTCGGCAGCGCTCTGCTGCGCCTCGCACCATTCGTGCGCGTAGCGTGGCGGCGGCAGGCCGGCGGCGGCGAGCGAGTGGGCGAGCACCGGCTCGAGCCGGTGCTGCGAGATGTTGCGCAGCGGCGTCGGCGTCACCGCAAGCACCTCGGCGCCCTGTCGCTCGAAGGGAAGGTGGCCGAGGACCTGACCGCCGAGCCGGTCCACCCAATACACGCGGCCGGCATCGGCAGGATCCTTGCTGACGGCCGCGATGGCATCCATGTCGACCCCTGCCTGCCGGAAGATCTCGAGCGTGCGCGCGTTGACGACGTGCGCCGCCGGTGCGCGCTGAGGTCCGGGCCGCCGCTCGACGATGGCGGCGGTGATACCCATTCGACCAAGCAGCATCGCCGCAGTCAGGCCCACCGGGCCAGCTCCCACGATCAGCACGTCGACGTCCAGCTGCTTCATGGTGCCTCCCTCAGGTCAGGCCGGGATAAGTGCCGCCGTCAAGCTGCAGGTTCTGGCCCGAGATGAAGCCGGCGCGCGCGCTGCACAGGAACGCGCAGGCATCGCCCACTTCCTCGGGCCGTCCCAGCCTCTGCGCGGCGATGCCGGCGCGCATCTCTTCGTAGGCCTGCTCGACGCTGTGCCCGCGCAAGGCAGCGGTCAGCTCGGCCATGAAGCGCTGGCGGTCGGTGTCGATGCGCTCGGGCAGCAGGTTGTTGATGGTGACGTTGGCGTGCGCGACCTCGCGCGAGAGGCCCTTGCACAGCGACGTCAGGCCCGACCGCGCTCCCGAGGACAGACCCATGGCCGCCACCGGCGCCTTGACCATCGCCGAGGTGATGTTGACGATGCGTCCGAAGCGGCGCTCGACCATGCCGTCGATGACGGCACGGATCATCAGCGCGGGCGCGAGCAGGTTGGCCTCGAGCGCGGCCAGCCAGTCGTCGCGGTCCCAGTTCTGGAAGCGCCCGGGCTGCGGTCCGCCGTTGTTGTTCACCAGGATGTCGGGCTGCGGGCACGCGGCTAGCAGCGCCTGGCGCGTTGCCTCCTCGGCGATGTCGCCGGCCACCATCGCCACCTCGGCGCCCGTCGCCGAGCGGATCTCGTCGGCAGCCAGCGCCAGCGTCTCGGCATTGCGCGCGTTGATTGTGACGGCCACGCCTTCGCGGGCCAGCGACATCGCGCACGCCTTGCCGATGCCTCTGCTGGCGGCGCAGACGATGGCCTTTCTTCCGGTGATTCCCAGGTCCACGTCGTGCTCCTCAGAAGTCGAGATCGGGCGGCGGCTGCGGGCCCCACTGGCTGAGCGCGTTGAGCAGATGATGCGAGGCGGGCGCGGCGGCGGCCGGGAGCAGATCGCTGTCGGTCCAGTGCTCGACGGTGAAGCCGAGCGGATCCTTCCAGTAGTCGAAGATCTGTCCGCCGAGCACGTGGCGCCCGATGCCCCAGTAGTGCCTGCCCTGTCCGGTCATCTTCAGGTGCTCGTGTCCCACCATCAGGTCGTCGAAGTCGGCAATCTCCCATGCCGCGTGTCCGAGCCGGCTTTCACCGGTTTCCAGGATGAGCAGCGTGTGGTGGTCGACCGGGCGGTCGCCGCAGTCGCAGCGCAGGAAGCGCCCGATCGGCTGGTCCGGACCTTCCACGAAGATGTCGTCGGACGTCAGCAGCCCCAGGTGCTCGTGGTACCAGGCGGCCAGCCGCGGCAGGTCGGCGGTCTTGATCGCCGCGTGCCCGAAGCGTTTGACCTGCGAGGGGCCGGGGCTGACGCGCTGCAACTCGCCGATGCGCACGCGTTCGCTGCCCGTGTTCATCGGCGGATGCGCGCGCAGCGGCAGCGGCGGGGCCGCCTCGATGCCGAAGACCACATCGACTCGGCGGCCGTCCGGATCCTGCAGCCGTACCACGTCGCCGCCGCCCGGCTCCCCCAGCGCCTCCACCGGCCGACCGGTGGCAGCGGCCAACCGTTCGAGATCGGCAGCCGAGGCCGCTTCGAAGGCCATGCCGACGAACGCGGCCGGTCCAAGGTGGGTGACGTGCACGTGGTGACGGCTGTCGGTGCCGCGCATGTACAGGGCCGTGTCGGTGCGCGCAGCGCGCTGCATCCCGAAGGCGAGCAGGAACGTCTCCATCACGTCGAGGTCGGGCGCGGAAAATCGGGGAAAGACGGCGTCGGTGCAGCGGATGATCGGGCCTGCCATGGGATCTCCTTGCCGGTCGAGGTGAGCCGATCCTAACGATGCCGCCGCCGGCTTGCTTGGCGCGGCGAGCCAATGTTCTTTGCCGAACGAGCCACGCCTTGACCTCGACCGAACGACGACAGCCCGCGACGCTGGCCAGTTGGAGCGCCACGCTGATTCGCGCCCTCGACGCGCACGGCATCGCCGGCGCCGAGCTCGCGCGCCGGGCGGGGATCGATCCGGAGTCGCTGCGGGCGCCCGAAACGCGAGTCGCCCGAGCCTCGCTGACGCGGCTGTGGGAGCTGGCCGTGCAGGCCACCGGCGACCCCTGCTTCGGCCTGACCGCGGCGCGATACGTGCAGCCCACGACGTTTCACGCGCTCGGCTATGCGGTGCTGGCCAGCGCGACGCTGAAGGAAGCGCTCGAGCGCATCATCCGCTATCGGCGGCTGATCGGCGACATCGTCCGCCTCTCGCTGATCGAGGAGGGCGAGGAGGCGCGTTTCGTCATCGACGTCTCCTCGGGTCCGGGCGTGCCGTACGAAGCCGTCGATGCGTTCACGGCGGTGTGCGTGCGCCAGACGCAGCTCCTGCGCGGTGAAGGCGGCGCACCGCGCGCCGTGCTGCTGCAGCGTCCCGAGCCGGCGGAGCCGGACGTCTTCACGAGGGCGATGCGTGCACCGGTGCTCTTCGAGCAGCCCGTCAACGCGATCGTCTATGCGCGCGCGCATCTGGAAGCGCCGCTGCCGGCGGCCAATGCCGAGCTGGCGCGGCAGAACGACGAGGCGGTCGCGCGGTATCTGGCGCGTCTCGACGACGGCACGGTGATGCACAAGGTGCGTCAGGCACTGCTGGAGGCGCTGCCGCAGGGAGCGCCGAGCAAGCAGGCCATCGGCCGCAAGATCGGCATGAGCGCGCGCAACCTGCAGCGACGTCTCGACCAGGAAGGGACGTCTTTCAAGCAGTTGCTCGAGGATGCACGGCTGGAGCTGGCGCGCAGCTACATGGACGAAGGGAGATACTCGATCACCGAGATCGCGTTCCTTCTCGGCTTCTCCGACACGAGCTCGTTCTCGCGCGCCTTCAAGCGGTGGACGGGAAGTTCGCCGCGGGCGGCGCGAACGAAGAACGTGACGGACAGGTGAAGCGCGGCGTCATGAGGAGTCGCCGCCGGCGGAACAGTGCAGCGGTCGCGTCTGGTCGCCGCGCGCTCAGCGCGTGCGGGCGATGAAGTCGGCGACCACGCGCGCCAGCTCTTCGCCCTTGTCTTCCTGCAGGAAGTGGCCGGCCCCGACGATGGTCGTGTGCGGCTGGCCGTTGCAGCCTGGGATGCGCGCCTGCAGCACCTTGTCGCCGCCGGCGGTGATGGCATCGCTGTCGCTGAAGGCCGTCAGGAACGGCTTGTTCCAGCGCTCGAGCACCTTCCACGCGGCGCGGTTGGCATCGGATGCCGGATCGGCCGGATGCGTGGGAACCAGCATCGGGAACGCACGCGCGCCCGCCTTGTAGGACTCCTCAGGGAATGGCGCGTCGTAGGCGGCGACGATCTCGGGAGCCAGGTTGTCCACGCAGCCGCCGCTGACGATGCGGCCGGTGGGGAAGTCAGCAACTTCCTGGGAGAACTTCTGCCAGCTCAAAAACGCCTCCGAGGGCTTGCCTTCGCCCGTGGGAAGAAAGGTGTTGGCGGCGACGATGCGATCGAATCGGTCCTCGTTCTCGGCCGCCAGGCGAAGGCCGATGAGGCCGCCCCAGTCCTGCCCGACCAGCGTGATGCCGCGTAGGTCGAGGCGATCGAACAGCAGCTCTCGCATCCACTCGACGTGACGTCCGTAGGTGTAGTCGGTGCGCGAGGAAGGCTTGTCGGAGCGGCCGAAGCCGATCAGATCCGGCGCGATGCAGCGATGCCCCGCCTGCACGAGGATCGGGATCATCTTGCGATACAGGTAGCACCAGGACGGCTCGCCGTGCATGAGCAGCACCGGCGCGGCATCGGCCGGCCCTTCGTCGAGATAATGCGCGCGCAGGCGGCCGCCTTCGGGATCGGCGACTTCCGCGTAATGCGGAGCGAACGAGAAGCCGGCGAGACGGGCGAAACGGTCGTCGGGAGTGCGCAGGATCTTCATGGGGGAACGGTAGGTTCGAACAGGCGCCCGAGCAACCGGCAGTCCGGCGCCGTTGACGCCTCGAAGCGGCGGGCGTAGCGTCCGCTCGACACGACAATTCGTGATTGGAGGACGCTCATGGCCACGAGTGCGACGGTGCAAAGCTCCACCAACCTGCCGATTTCCATCAAGCCAGGCCGGCTGTTCCTCGACGGCCAGTGGGTCGATGCCGTCAGCGGCAGGACCTTCGAGACCATCAATCCCGCAACCGAGGAAGTGCTGGCCGTGGTGGCCGAGGGCGACAAGGCCGACGTGGACAGGGCGGTAGCGGCGGCTCGGCGCGCGTTCGAGTCGGGGCCGTGGCCGCAGATGCGCGCTCGTGATCGCGGACGTCTTCTCTACAGGGTCGCCGAGCTCATCGAGAAGAACGCCGAGGAGCTGGCGCTCCTGGAGACGCTCGACAACGGAAAGCCGATCAACGAGACGAGCACCGTCGACATTCCGCAGGCGGCCGAGGTCTTCGCGTACTACGCCGGCTGGGCCGACAAGGTGTACGGCGAGACGATTCCGGTCGGCGACTCCTTCTTCACCTACACGCTGCGCGAGCCGCACGGCGTGTGCGGACAGATCATCCCCTGGAACTTCCCGCTGCTGATGGCGGCGTGGAAGCTGGCACCGGCGCTGGCGTGCGGCAACACGAGCGTCCTGAAGCCCGCCGAGCAGACGCCGCTGACGGCGCTGCGGCTGGCCGAGTTGATGGCGGAAGCGGGCATTCCGGCGGGTGTCGTCAACGTGATCACGGGCTTCGGCCCGACGGCCGGCGCAGCCATCGCCGAGCATCGCGGCGTCGACAAGGTCGCCTTCACCGGCTCGACGGAGGTCGGCCGCATCATCCAGCGCGCGGCGGCGAGCAATCTGAAGAGCGTGTCGCTCGAGCTCGGCGGCAAGTCGCCGAACATCGTCTTTGCCGACGCCGATCTGGAGCAGGCGGTCAAGGGCGCGATGCAGGGCATCTTCTTCAACCAGGGCGAGGTCTGCTGCGCCGGCTCGCGCCTGTTCGTGGAGGAGTCGGTGCACGACGAATTCATCGAGAAGCTGGCCAATCATGCCAGGACCATCAAGGTCGGCGATCCGCTCGACCGCAGCACGCAGATGGGCGCGCAGGTCAGCGAAGAGCAGCACACCAAGATCCTCGGCTATATCGAGGAAGGCCGCAGGAGCGGCGCACGGCTGGTCACCGGCGGCGATCGTGCCGGTGAGAAGGGATACTTCGTGCAGCCGACGGTCTTCACCGGCGTGCGCAACGACATGAAGATCGCGCGCGAGGAGATTTTCGGTCCGGTGGTTTCGGCTCTCACCTTCAAGAGCATCGACGAGGCCATCGAGACGGGCAACGACACCAACTACGGTCTGGCCGCCGCCGTCTGGACCAGGGACATCCAGAAGGCGCACCGCGCGGCTCGTGCACTCAAGGCTGGCACGGTGTGGGTCAACACCTACAACGCCTTCGACACCGGAGTTCCGTTCGGCGGATACAAGGAGAGCGGCATCGGCCGCGAGCTCGGACAACACGCCCTGCAGCTCTACACCCAGACCAAGGCGGTCTGGGTTGCGCTGTAGCCAGGACGGGCGCCAGGCACCTTCACGGCACGAGGATGTGCAGGATGCCCTTCTTCGTGCAGATGGAGCAGTTGCAGTCGGTGACGTCCGCGATCTTCGCACGCACTCGGAAGCGCACGCGGCCGCAGTGACACCCACCTGTCGGGCTCTCCCCTTCGTGCACCCGAGGTTGCGCGCTTTTGTCGTCAAGACGCCTGAAAGGGGCGGCGCAACCGGTGTCAAGTTCGTTGACAGCCGCGGCATTGCGGCGCAGCGTTGACGCATCAAGTCTGGCGATGGAGGCAGAAGAGAATGCGACACGACAGGATCATCCGGATTATGGGCGCGATTGCGGCGGCCGTCGTCATTGGCCACGGCTACTCCGGCATTGCCGCAGCCGATCCGGAAGGGCCGATCGAAAAGACCGGCGAGGCGATCGAGCGCGGCGTCGAGAAGACGGGCGAGGCCATCGAGAAGGGCGCGCGCAAGACAGGCGAGGTCATCGAGCGAGGCGCACGCAAGACCGGCGAGGTGGTCGAGCGCGGCGCCGAGAATACGGAGCGCGGCGTCCGTCGCGCGGCGCAGGAGACGGAGGAAGCGGTCGAGGAGACCGATGATGCGGTCGAGCGCGGCGCACGGCGCACCGAGCGTGCAGTCGAGAACGCGGACGACGCGGCCGAGCGCGGCGCGCGCCGCACGGGTCAGGCCATCGAGCGCGGCGCCGAGCGAACCGGTGATGCGGTGGAGCGCGGCGTCGAGAAGACCGACGATGCGGTCGAGCGCGGTGCGCGCCGCACCGGCCAGGCCGTCGAGCGCGGCGCCGAGGAGACCGGAGAAAACATCGAGCGCACGGCAGAAGAAGCCGGCGAAGAGATCGATGAGGAAGTGAATCCCTGACGCGGGATGCGCGCGGCGCGTCGGCATTGAGCCAGGGCCCGGCCGCCATCGATGCGGCCGGGCCCTTTTTTTAGATCATTGCCGGTGCTTGCGCCTCAGCCGATCGCGGCAGGCGCGATTCAGGGCAGCGTGACGGTGGACGTGCTCGCGCCAACGGTCGTCGTGGTGGTCCCGGTTCCGCGCAACAGCGAGAACGTGCTGGCGGCGATGTCACCGACGATGCCCTGCAGCGTCAGACGGTCGCCGACGGCCGGGCAGCCCTTGGCATCGGCCTTGTTCCAGGACTTCAGGAGCTTTTCTTCGTGCACAGCCAGGCAACCGGGGTCGACGTCCTGCGACGAGGCGGCCGCGGCCGCGTAGCAGCGAAGATAGCCTGCGCATTCCTTGCCGAGCGCCGCCATCTTGATCCCGGCGCATTTGCCGCCGTCCAGCCCCAGCGCGCTGGCGATGGACGCGACGTCATCGGCAAAGCCGTCGACGACGTCGCCGGCAGCACCCTCGACCAGGCACGTGCTGAGCGCTTCCAGCTCACTGTATATCGGCGCCAGGCGAGCGCCGTGCGTGGAAACGCAGGCCGGATCGACCGCGCCGCCCTTCTTCATGGCGACCGTGTAACACTTCGCGACAGCCTTGCAGACGTTGCCGGCTCCACGGAGCTGGCCGGCCAGACAAAGCTGCGCCGTTTGTGCCGCGCCCATTTCGGCCGTCCCCACGATGGCCGCCGACGCGACGAATGAAACGATCGCGAAACCGCGCATCCAGTTGCGCATTATCGATCTCCCCGAGATGAAGCTTCCCCGCTGCAGCTCGATTGTTGGTAGTGACCGAAACGGACCCGCATTACGCGGCTCCCCCGACCCCGCGCGAAATGTAGCAGGAATCGCACGCGGCGGTAGAGGAAAAGCCGCCGCGTCGGTGGATCCCATCATTCTATGTAGCCGCTGCCCCTCGCGTCGTGCGCCGACGGCGGAACATCTTCCCATCGAAGCAAAACTGAACGCATGCGAAAAAATCGACGATGCCGCCGCTTCGTTCATGACGACTCTTCGAGCAGATGCGCGTGCGCCGGGGCAGACACGGATGCCAGAGTCCTGCGCATCGCAATGCGCGCGCGTTCGAACACCGTGGCATCGCCGTGGAGCTGGTAGGCCCAGTTGGCCTCCTGAAGGAAGGCGTGCAGCTCGAAGGCGATCTGACCGTCGTCGGTGTCGTGCACAATGTGGCCCCGTCGCATCGCCTCGCCGACCTCGGCGCGCATCGCCCCGAGCCAGTCGGTCGTGAGCGCCACCAGACGATCGCGGATGCGGCCCGGACGATCGTCGTATTCGGCACAGGCCGCCGAGAAGAAGCAGCCGCCGCGGAAAACCGGGTGCTCGACGTGCCGCAGCCACGCCTCGACCAGAGCCAACAGCCGCGGCAGCCCGCGGGGCGCGGGGCGGGCAGGCTCGATGACCTCGCGTGCGAACACCTCCCAGGCGGTCTCGAGGACCGCCAGCTGAAGCTCCTCCTTGGACCCGAAGTGCGCGAACAGGCCGCTCTTGCTCATCCCGAGCGCTGAGGCGAGCCGGCCGATGGTCAGCGACTCGAGGCCTTCGGCGGACGCCAGATCCGCCGCCCGCAACAGGATCTGCTGGCGCGTTGCCGTGCCCTTGCCGCTGGTGGCGGGAGCCATGGCCCTGTTTTAGCACGGTCGTTCGGCCAGCGGCGAATAGTACGATCGTGCTTTTTGGTTACGGTCGTCCCGTGAGAACGGAGCGGCTCGCCGGCAAATGCGCGATCGGACAGATCCGCCAGTGTTTCCGCCGCAAGGCGCTGGACTGTTGTCGGAATCCGCGGCGACGGCTTCAATGCGGCCATGGAAAACACCAGGCGGCGGACCCTTGGCGTACTGCTCTTTCCCGGCTTCGAGGTGCTGGATGTGTACGGCCCGATCGAGATGGTCGGCAATCTCAAGGGCATGGTCGACATCGTCACCGTTGCCGAGCATGCGGGCGCGGTCACGAGCTCGCAGGGACCGCAGACGGTTGCGGCCGAAGGCTTCGCCACAGCGCCCCCGCTGGATCTGCTGCTGGTTCCCGGCGGCATCGGCACTCGCCGGGAGGTCGCCAATGAATCCCTGCTCGAATGGCTGCGCGCCGCCGCGGCCCGCGCCGAGATCGTGACTTCGGTATGCACCGGCGCCGCGCTGCTGGCCAGGGCGGGTCTCCTCGACGGCCGCCGCGCCACCTCCAACAAGTTCGCGTTCTCGTGGGTGATGGAGCAGGGCCCGCGCGTCCGCTGGGTCAAGCAGGCAAGGTGGGTCGACGACGGCGACCGAGTCACGTCGTCGGGCGTCAGCGCCGGCATGGACATGTTGCTGGCCCTGGTCGAGCGCTTGTACGGCAGCGAGCTTGCCACGACCATCGAGCAGCGAGCCGAATATGACCGCCATCGCGACCCCACCTGGGACCCATTCGCCAGGCTCTACGGGCTCGTCGACTGACGGCTGCCGCACGGGGTGCGGTGTTGCGAAGCCTTGGCGCTCCTTCCAGCCTGCGTCCAGGGCCTCTGCGCAGGCCGAGCGGCGTTCCGAGTGGCGCGGCGTTTCTTATACTATTCCGCGCCCGGGTTGCCGATGAGTGCCACTGCTTCCACCCCCAGCACCGACGGGCTGATCAAGCTCTTCAGCTACTACCGCGACGCCGAGATCCGCGGCGCCACGCTGCTCATGAAGATGATGCAGCGCGAGAAGGACCCCGAAGCCGTCGTCCTGTTCACGCGCCACATCAGCGACGAGATGCGACACGCGTGGCTGTGGACGAAGCGCATCCGCCAGCTCGGTGGGTTCCCGGTCGCCGTGCCAGACGGCTACCAGCGCCGCATCGGCAAGGCGCTCGGCATTCCGGGAAGCGTGCTCGACCTCTTCACCCTCACCGTGGTCGTCGAGGAGCGGTCCGAAAGGCGCTACGGCGAGCACGCCGCCAGCCCGTTCTGCGATCCCGACACGCGCGCGGTGCTGGAGGAGCTGACCAAGGACGAGAAGTGGCACATCTCCTGGATGGAAGACTGGATGCTGCGCCTGTCGCGCAACCACGGTGGCGAGGAGAAGGTGCGCGCCCAGCTCGCGCACTACCGCGCGGTGGAGCAGGAGATCTTCGAAGCCTTCAAGGAAGAGGAACGCCGCTGGCTCGGCTTCTCCTTCTCCGATTCCCGCGAGTCTGCCGCCGTTGCTGCGGGGTAGGCTCGACCTCGAGGACCTCGGTCCTGACACCGGGCTCGTCGGCATTGCCGGGTCGCGCACTCAGTTGACCACGCCCGCCCTCGTCCTGGACCTCGACCGGCTCGAACAGAACATTGAAACCATGGCCGAGCACTGCAAGAGCCTGGGGCTCTCGCTGCGGCCGCACGCCAAGACCCACAAATCGCTGCGCATCGCCAGGCTGCAGATGCAGGCCGGCGCCGTGGGCATCTGCTGCGCCACCGTCGGCGAAGCCGATGTGATGATCGCCGGCGGCATCCCCAGCGTCCTGGTCACCTCGCCGGTGGTGCAGCCTGCCAAGATCGAGCGGCTGGTGACGCTCAATCTCGCAGCGAGCGAGCTGATCGTGGTCGTGGACAATCCGCGCAACGTGGCCGATCTGGGCGTTGCTGCCGGGGCGGCGCCAAAGCCGCTCAAGGTCCTCGTCGACCTGGACGTGGGCCTCGGACGCACCGGAGTCGCCAGCGTCGAGGACGGCGTGCTGCTCGCGCGCATCGTGCGGGACACCGGTGGCCTCGAGCTGGCGGGCGTGCAGGCCTACTGCGGACATGCGCAGCACATCGAAGGCTTCGACTCGCGGGCCGAGGTCTCGCTCGAGCAGCTCCGGCGCGTGACGGCGCTCGTATCAGCGCTCGAGAAGGATGGAATGAAACCCAGGATCGTCACCGGCGGCGGCACGGGCACCTACGACATCGACCATCGGGCCGGCGTCTTCACGGAGCTGCAGGCGGGCTCCTACACCGTCATGGATGTGGAGTACGGTGATGTGGAGCTGAAGCAGGGCGCCAGCACCTCGCCGTTCGAGCCCGCGCTGTTCGTCCAGACCACGGTCATCAGCAACAACGCGCGCGGCATGGTGACGACGGATGCGGGGCTCAAACGATTCGCCACCGATGGGCCGAAGCCTCGCATTGCCAGGGGCGCGCCCGCGGGCGCCGTCTACGGCTTCTCCGGCGACGAGCACGGCTGCGTCATCTTTGCGGATCAGGATCAGACGCTGCCGCTCGGTGCCATCGTCGAATGCATCGTGCCGCACTGCGACCCGACCGTGAACCTGTACGACCACTACCACTGCGTGCGAGGAGACGAGCTCGTCGCGATCTGGCCGGTCGACGCCCGCGGCGCGGTCTGAGCGCCGGAGACAGACGCCACCTTGCGGCCGCGATACGGCCTTGCGCTTCTGCTCGCCGCGCCCGCCTTCGTCTGGACGTTCGACCTCCTGACTGCCACGCCGCCGCTGATTCTGGCAGCCGCGACGTTGCCCGCGCTCGTCGCAGCGGCGCTGATCGTCGCCGTGCAATGGCCGGCGCGGCGGCCGCTGAGGTTGCTTGCTGCGGCGTTTGCCTGGGGCGCGATCGGCGCCGCGTTCCTGGCCACCTCCAGCAACGAGATCGCCCGCGCGTGGATGAACGTGCCGGCCGGCGACGCCGGCCGCCTCGTGATGGCGACCCTCATCGCACCGGTGCTGGAGGAATCTGCCAAGGCATGCGGCCTGGTCCTGTTGTGGATGCTGGCTCCGCACGCCCTTCGCACTGCGGGCGACGGCGTCGTCTACGGCGTCCTCATCGGCATCGGCTTCGTGTGCACGGAGAACTTCCTCTACCTCGGCATTTCGATGCTGCAGGGTGGACAGGCGGGAGTGACGTCCGCGTTGTACATGCGCGGTGTCCTCTCGAGCGCAGCGCACGCGACGTTCACCGCATGCAGCGGAGCCGGCCTCGGCGCATCCATGCAGAGGGCGGGCAAGGTGAGCGCGGTTGCCGCAGCGGGCCTGCTTGCGGCGGTGCTGCAGCATGCGGTGTGGAACGGGATCGCGGCGCCGGCCCTCGTCGACACCGTCTGCGGCACTGCCGATGCCGCCGCGTGCGCCGCGGGAGCTGCGGAGGTCTGGCGCATTCCTGCCGCGACGGTGGTCGCGGCGGCCTTCCTGGCGCCAGGCATCGCGCTGGTGAGTGCACTGAGCGGAAGGACAGGGTGGCGAAGACGACGGTGATGGAGTGGACGTGCGCAGGTTCGAGCAATTGGAACGTCTTCATCGTTCCTTGCGCGGCAGCTTGCGCACGCCGATGTGGCGCTTGCCCGCTTCCCTGGCGCCACCCACCGACCACGCCACGCTCTGCACGCCAAGCTGCGGCAGGAAGCCCGAGACGATGCGCAGCTCGACCTCGTCGGCCGCGGGCGCCGCGAGCGCGAAGCGGAGCGGCCGCTTTCCGCTGGCGCGGCCGGTTCCCAGCGCATCATAGACGACGCTGCCGCTGCGCACGGCGCGTACCGAGATCAGCAGCTCGTCGACGGCCAGGCGCAGCGATGGAACGATCTCGAACGCCGTGGCGGTGACCTGGTCGCCGTCGAGGCTGGACAGGCGGCACGTCATCATCGGCACGGCGGCGGGCCAAGGGCCCGCTCGCGCTGCGCCTGCGGCACTCCCGCTGCTGCAGACGGCGCGCACCGGCGTCCCCGAGATGCTCGGCGATCCGTCGTCGAGCGCCTTGGTCTCGTTCTCGCCGTCGCCGTCCATGATCTGCACCCGCAGCGATTCCTCGGGCAACGCCTCCAGGCCCTGCATCCGCTCCGAATCGGGAGTCACCGGCGCGGGCGCCACTGCGCAGACGGCGTAGGCCTCTCCTTCGTACAGCCGCTGCGCGCAGTCCGGCAGCGCAGGCGAGCGCGGATCGAAGATCGCGTGCGTGGCCGCTGCGCGCACCGCTTCCTCGAACGCTCCCCGGCGCGGATCGCCGGCGAGCGTCGCCGCTCGTGCACGCAAACGTGCTTCGCCGCGCTCGCGCGAGCCGGCGAAGACGACGGTGGAGCGATCCAGCGCGGCCAGCACGTGCCGGCCGGTCAGCGCCGGCAGCCGCTCCGAAAGCTCGGGCGCCGCCGCGATCACCGCGTCGCGAGGCAGCGCTCGCACCGCATGCATGGCCGCCACGAACCCGGCGTCGGCCGGCTGCACCACGCGCGCTGCTCTCTGCGCGCTCATGCGCTGGGCCGCGGTAGCGATCAGCGGCGGCGTGGCCAGGACCAGGATCGCCGCCAGCGCGGCACCCTCGTCGAAACGCAGCGCCTTGCGCGCCTCCGTGACGGCGAATGCCGCCAGCGCCGCGAACGGCACCATCCACAGCGCGCGGTATACCATCCACGGCGACAGCAGCGCGCCCGCCGCCACGGTCAGCGGCGGAAAGAACGCGACAGCGGCGCCGGTCAGCGTCGCCGTCAGCAGATAGTCGCGCGAGCTGCCCTTGCGCAGCGCGAGCAGCGGCAGCGCCATCAGTCCGATGAGCAGCAGCGGGTGCGCAACCAGACGCGGATGCACCACGTAACCCATCCTGCCGAGGTGGACCAGACGGGCGCGTTCTTCGTGCACGCGCACGACAGGATGGCTCATGTCGTGCAGCTCGGCGCCGATGGCGGTCATATCTCCGCGCACGGCCACGCCCACCGCGGCCGGATAGATGGCCACCGCCACCAGGATGCCGGCGCTGATCAGGACCGCGCGCCGGTGCCTGCGATCGATGAGCCAGCGAACGGCAGCGAATGCCAGCAGCGGCGTGATCGCGAGCGCGTACACGAGCGCGTGCACCGAGGCGGTGGCGAGCGCGGCAAGCGCGACCACGATGGACCAGCGCGCCTCGCCGCGCGCGGCGCGAAGAAACGCCGCGGTGCACGCGGCCGCCGGCAGCGCCTGCGCAAGGATCTTGTCCTCGCCGGCGCGCGCCAGCAGCGGAACCAGTCCGCCGCTCCAGAGCACCACGGCTGCAAGGACGCACAGGCGCGCCGAGGCTCCCGGGCGGAAGACGGCACGAGCGAGCGCCCAGGCGCTGGATACTCCGAGCGGCGCGATCAGCAGCGGCGCGGCGCGTTCGTAGATCCACACCGGGTCGATCCCCGACAGGCGCGACCACAGCGCCAGCCCCATAAGCCAGGGGTGCACGTTGAAGCGCGCGAACGTGTGCGTGGTGCCGAAGAACGGCTCCTCCAGCGTCAGGCTCGGGCGCTCCAGGTAGGCCCGCACGTAGGCGAGATACCACCACCGGTCGATGCTGCCGCGAGGCGCGAAGAACGCTGCTGCCGCCGCCGTGGCAATCACGAGCGCGAGCACCACCCACGGCCACCACGCCGGCGAGACCTGCCACTGGTCGTCGTCATCTTCGGGTCTGGGCGGCGCGGCCGGCGCGCGGTAGCCGATGCGCGCCACGTAGCAGCCGCCGACCGTCAGCGCGGCCAGCAGGTAGGGAACTGCCGTGAGAGGAAGTCGCGCCGCAACGGCGATGCCGAAGCACACGAACAGCAGCGACAGCGATGCAGCGAAGCCGAAGGCGGGCAGCTCCCAGCGCTCGGGCCGCGCGTGCGTGGCGAGCACGACGGCGGCGCCCGGCAAGAGGAAGAGCGCAAAGGCGACGGCCAGCGCCGACGCGAACGTGCCGACCATCGCCGGCGTCGGCTCAGGCGGCCGGCGCCATCATCTGCATGTACATGGAGCAGATGTCGGGGCCCATGTCGGTGGGCAGGCCGAGGATGGGCAGATCGACGCCGCCGGCGCGCCACTCGTCCAGACGCCTGCGGCAGAAATCGGGCTCGCCCGCGATGACCAGCGCATCCATCATCTCGTCGGAGACGGCCGCGGCAGCCTCCTCGCGCTTCTTGTCGTTGTAGAGGTCTCGCACCTTGTCGGCGTTGTCGCCGAAGCCCATGCGCGTCAGGAGGCCGTGGTAGTAGACGCCCATGCCACCGATGTAGAAGGAGATCAGCCCTCGCGCCGAGTGATAGCTCATCTCCTTGTCGGGCATGGGGATGACGGTGGTGAAGGGCGCGACGGCCACTTCGCGCACGTCGCGGCCGCTGCGCGCGGCGCCTTGCGCCAGGATCCTCACGCCCTTGTCGAGCTGCTGCCAGGGCCAGAACGTGGGCATCCATCCGTCGGCGAGCTCTCCCACCATCGCGATGGCCTTGTCGTTCAGGCACGCGCAGTAGATCGGGATGCGGCTGCGGATGGGCGTCATCTCGAGCTTGAAGTGCCGGAACTCCCACAGGTCGGCGCCGGCATCGGTCAGGCGCTGCCCGGCAATGAGCGCCTGCACGACCTGGATGTACTGGCGAAGGCGCGTCAGCGGCTTCTCGTAGGGAATGCCGTGAAACCCCTCGATCACCTTCTCGCCGGACGTGCCCAGGCCCAGGATGAAGCGGCCCTCGGAGATCTCGTCGAGCGTGGCCGCGTGCATGGCGACGAGCCCGGGCGAGCGGCTGAACACGTTGACGATGCCGGTGGCCAGCTTGATGCGCTTGGTCACCAGCGCCATCTCGGTCAGCAGGGAGAACGCCTCGTACGCCCACGCCTCGGGCACCCAGAACGAATCGTAGCCGAGCTCGTCGGCCTGCTGCACGTAGCGCAGGATGGCCTTGCGGTCGTAGTTCTTCCAGAAGGGAACGAGGCCGGTTCTCTGTTGCATGCTGCTCCTCGGCGCCGGCGCGCGACGCGGCCGGCACTAAACGAGGGCGGCCGTGGGGAGTCAAGCTGCGAGAACGGCTGCTGTTTCTCGTCGGCGCAGGGTGAGCGGCCGGTTTCCTCTGCCATGGTCGCGTTGCGGCCCGCGCGGCCTCGTCGACCGCGCTGACCGCAGGCGGTGAATGCCTTCGCTTTCGCAGCGATGCCCGCGCTCACACGTCGCAAGAAATCGACTGTTGGCCCGCCGGCAGCGGTGGTAGAAACGACGGATGCCAATAGGTCGCGCCGGCCACTGCCCCACCATCGTCGTTCCGGTCCTCACCGCCGTGCTTGCCGCCTGCGGCAATGACGCCGACCTCGGCGGCGGCGCGGAGGCGGACACGCGGCCGGACGTGGCCGTTGTCCGAAAGATCAGCCAGACCAGCGGCGGCTTCAGCGGAGACCTCGCCGACTTCGATCAGTTCGGTTCCGCCGTGGCCGGCGCCGGCGACGTCGATGGCGACGGCATCGGCGACATCGTGGTTGGAGCCGATTGGAGCGAGGATGCGCAGACGCTGACGGCCGCCGGCGCGGTGTGGCTCCTGTTCATGAACGGCGACGCGACCGTACGGTCGCAGGTCAAGATCGCGCCGGGCCTGCAGGGCTTCGACGCGCAGATCGACGACGGCGGCCGCTTCGGAGCGGCGGTCGCTTCGCTCGGCGATGTCGATGGCAACGGCGTTCCCGATCTCGCCGTGGCCGCGCCCTGGCATGCCGAGTCCAACGGGGAGCGCGAAGGATCGGTCTACATCCTGCTTCTGCAGACCGACGGCAGCGTCGCCAGCTGGCGCGAAATCCGGCCGGGAAGCTTCGGCGACGCCGACATAGGGGAATGGGCGCTGCTTTTCGGTCTCTTCGTGGCCGGCATCGGCGATCTCGACGGCGACGGAATTTCGGAACTGGCCGTGGCTGGCGGCGATCCCTTGTGCTGCCGAACCGATCCCAGGGCAAGCGGCGTCTACATCGTGTTCCTGAACCGGGAAGGCGCGGCGGTTCGTGCCGTTCCCGTATCCGGCCTTCATCCTGCCCGTCACTCCGTGGCCGCTGCCGGCGACGTCGACGGCGACGGCGTTCCCGATCTCATCGCGTCGCACGGTTTTCCCTACGTCGTGCTGCTGCGCACCAACGGAAGGACCAAAGCCGTAAAGCCCGTCCGCACGCTCGATGAGGGCGACGGCGCACCGGCCTTCAGCACGAGCGAGCCGGTGGCATCGGCCGATCTGGACGGCGACGGCGTTGCCGAGATCGGCTTTTACAGCGACTGGTACGGCACCAGTCCGGTGCGCCATCTGATCTTCGAGTTTCTGGGTCGTGACGGTGCAATGCGACAGAGGTTGCTGCTCGGCATTGCGGGTCACGGCATCTTGGCGCGCAGCATCGCCGGCGTCGGCGACCTCGATGGCGACGGCCGCCGCGAGATCGCCCTCGGTACGCCGCGCGATGGCGATGGAGGCGCCGAGCGTGGCGCGCTGTGGCTCGTGTCCGTGCCCGCGATCTTCCCCGAGCCGACCACCACCACGACCTCGACCGTCGACTCCACGACGACGACGACGGTATGTTTCCCCGAGCAGTGCGATCCTGGCAGCGCCACCGACTGGGACGTCGAGGTGCATCTGGAGGAAAGCCGCGTGCTCGGCTCCCTCGACCTGTCGATCGAGTACGACGCCAGCCGCGGCTGGTTCGCAGGCTCCGGTGGCGACGTCGAGTGCGAGGCCGATCCGGAGCTGTGGGTGCTGAGCGCCTTCAACGACTGCACACCGCCGGGCTGCGACGTGGCAACGGTCTATGGCGGCGTCATGACCCTGCAGGGCTTCCAGGGCCCGCACCGGGTTGCCACCTGCCGCTACCGCAGCGTCTCCGGCCCTCCGCAGGCCGACGATTTCCGGGTGCTGACGCGCGGCGCCTCCCAGCACCCGAACTTCCGCGGCGTGCACGCGCCGCTGTACCTGGTCGTGCGGCCTGCGTCGGAGTGACCGGGCCGCGGCCCTGCGATCGCGACGCTGCTACACCCGCCGGTCTGAGGCGGGTTCAAAAAAGGCGACGTCGTTCTGTTGCTCTGAGGCAGGATTCACGTAGAGACGCTCCGCGGCTCCCGACGCTTCGACGCTTCCACTCAAGGGGACCCCATGCACCGTACCGACCCGGACTTCCCTGGCGCTCGCTGCAGCCTGCCCATCTGCTTTGCCGTCGCCGTCGCCGTGGCGGCGCTGGCGTCGGCGGGCGAGGCGCCCGCATCCCAGCTGCTGACTCCATCGGTCGGCGCCGCCGATGCGGCCATGGGCAGCGCGACCATGGGCGACCCCGAATCCCCCTCGGCAGCCGCGTTCTCCAACCCCGCCTCGCTCATCCTCTTCGAGCCCGGCGCCACCAGCGGCTCGCTCGGCATTGCCGTCGGCCACAGCTCCTTCGATGCCTCGGCGCCGCCTCGCTATGACAACCGGGACGGGTTCACGGGCTACGTTCCCGAGGGCAGCCTGGTCTTTGGCGGCCCCCACGGCATCCGCGCGGCGCTGGCGCTCTACGGCAGTCTCGGCGCATCGTTCGACACCGATGCGCAGCCGGCGGTCGGCGTGCCGCTCGAGTTCTTGTCGCGCTTCGCCGTCGTCAACGTCGCCGCCAACGTCGCCTGGAAAGCGACCGAGCGTCTGAGCTTCGGGGTGGGCCTGAGCCTGCTGCTCGGCGACGTCAAGCTGCGCTACACGACCGACATTCCCTATCACTTCAGCGTGTGGGGCCCGGGCGTTCAGGCCATCGCCGGCGCGCGTTACGAGCTGACGGACGCGATTGCGCTCGGGCTGGCGATTCGCTCGCCGGGCATGGTGTGGGCCGACGGCGACATGCGCCTGCCCAGCGGCAACAAGCAGGACGTGGAGCTGGACCTGGATCAGCCCTCGCAGATCTTCGTCGGCGTCAATGCCGACGTCACCGAAAAGCTGCACGTGGGCCTGCTGGGCCGCTGGACCGATGCGAGCATTTTTTCGCAGTCCTGGTTTCGCTTCGAGGAGACGCCGACGGGCGACGTCGCGTTCATCGCCGACGCCTCCGATGAATGGCTGATCGCGCTCGGGACGAAGTATGCCCTCACCGAACGCATCACCCTACGTCTGAGCGCGAGCTGGGCCGACACCATCGTCGGCGATCGCAGCGTCTCGCCGCTGCTCATGGATGTCATCGACTGGAAGATCGGCGGCGGCTTCTCGCTGGCGTGGTCGCCGGACTTCATCATCGACGTCACGGCGGGCCACGGCTTCGAAGACGAGCGCGACATCTCCAGCGCCGAGGCGCTCATCTTTCCGGGAGAGTACCGGATGTCGGGGCAGATCGTCATGCTCGGTTTCCGCGCGAACCTTTAGGCTCGGTCGCACGCATTGCCTCCGCGCGGAGCGGGCGGTAGCTTTCGCGCGTGAGCGTGGACAGGAGTGCAGTGGAGGCGCTGGCAAAGCTCGACGTCCGATTCGAGCCGTCGCCGCGCGTTCGCGCACGCGCTCTGGTTTCCGACTACGACGACTGGTACCGGTCCTGGGAGACCCATCCCGACGCGTTCTGGGACGCCGCCGCGCGCGATCTGGACTGGTTCGCGCCATGGTCGCGCGTCAGCGAGATCCACGGCAGCAGGCATCGCTGGTTCGTCGGCGGCAAGACCAACCTTTCGTACAACTGCCTGGAGCGGAACATCGAGCGCGGGCGCGGCCACAAGATCGCCCTGCATTTCGAATCCGAGCGCGGGCCGGCGCGAACGTACACGTACACGCAGGCAATGGGCGAAGTCTGCCGCATCGCCAATGCGCTGAAGTCCTTCGGGATAGGCAAGGGCGATCGCGTCGTGCTCTACATGCCGCTGACGCCCGAGGGCATCTTCACGATGCAGGCATGCGCACGCATCGGCGCGATCCACTCGGTGGTGTACGCAGGCATGGGCCCCGACGCCCTGCGCCAGCGCATCGAGGACTCGCACGCACGCATGCTCGTCTACGCCGACGCCACCTACCGGCGCGGCAAGGTGATACCTCTCAACGGCATTGTCGAGAAGGCGCTGCACGGCCTGAACTTCGTCGAGAACGTGCTCGTGCACCGGCGCGAAGGGTTGGGAAGGCTCGGATGGCGTGAGACGGATTTCATCGAGACGGTCTCGGCGCAGAGCGACGAATGTCCGGCCGAGCACATGGATGCCGACGATCCCGCTTTCATCCTCTACACGTCGGGAACGACGGGACGTCCCAAGGGCGTCGTGCACGTGCACGGCGGCTACGCGGTTGGCGTGCACACGCTGATCCGCAACTACTACGACGTCCGCGAAGAGGACGTGTGGTGGTCGACGTCGGACATCGGCTGGATCGTGGGCCATTCCTACATCTGCTACGGGCCGATGCTGGCAGGCTGCGCGCAGGTCGTGCGCGAAGGCGCCCCCGATCATCCCGACGCCGGCGTCGTCTGGAGCCTGGTCGAGAAGTATCGCGTCACCGGCATGTTCACCGCACCGACCGCAATCCGCATGTTCATGCGCGCGGGCGAGCAGTTCGTCGACCGTCACGACATCTCGTCGCTGCGCGTGCTGTACTGCGCGGGCGAGCCGTTCAATCCGGAGGCCTGGGTGTGGGCGCAGCGTCACATCGGCCGCAACGGCGCCGCCGTCGTCGACCACTACTGGCAGACCGAGATCGCCTCGCCGATGATCGGCACCTTGCCTTCGATGGCCGGCCGTCCCGGCTACGTCGGAAAGCCGATGCCCGGCGTGCGCCTGGACATCGTCGACGGGTCGGGCGCGCCGGTGCCGGACGGGCAGGGCGGGCTTCTGGTGATGAAGGCGCCGGTGCCCTACATGATGCGCACGCTGTGGAACGACCCCGAGCGCTACGAGTCGTACTGGAACGCCACGCTCGGCGGCTACGTCACCGGCGACATCGCGGTGCGCGACGCCGAGGGCTACTACGCCGTGCTCGGCCGCGCCGACGACGTGCTCAACGTCGCGGGCCATCGCATCGGCACCGCCGAGGTGGAAAGCGCGCTGCTGACGCACGCGGCCGTGGCCGAGTCGGCCGTCATAGGCCTGCCCGACCCGATCAAGGGCGAGTGCATCAAGGCGTTCGTGGTGCTGCGCTCCGGCGCCGCCGCCGGCGATGAGCTCGAAGCGCAGCTCATCGCGCACGTGCGCGACACGCTCGGGCCCATCGCGCAGCCTTCGGCGATCTCGTTCATCGGCGCACTGCCCAAGACCCGCTCGGGAAAGATCATGCGCCGCCTTCTCAAGGCCCGTGAGCTCGGCCAGGACGAAGGCGACGTGTCCACGCTCGAAGACTGACGGAATCGCACGCGCGTCTCGGGTGCGCGCGCGTGCCTCGGACCAAGATTCGGAGGGAGCATGAAGCTCGGACTTACCGCCGGCGCCTTCGGCGCGCAGATCAGGATCGACCTGGACGCGATCAAGGAGGCCGAGAGCCTCGGCTACGACTCGGTATGGACGGCCGAGGCCTGGGGCGGCGATGCGATCGTGCCGCTGGCGTGGATCGGCGCGCACACCAGCAGGATCAAGCTCGGCACCGGCATCATGCAGATGCCGGCGCGCACGCCCGCGATGTGCGCGATGCAGGCGATGACGCTGGACCAGCTCTCGGGTGGTCGCATGATCGTGGGGCTTGGCCCGTCCGGACCCCAGGTCATCGAAGGCTGGCACGGTGTCCCCTACGGCAAGCCGCTGGTGCGCACGCGCGAATACATCGCGATCCTGCGCAAGATCTTCGCGCGCGAGGAGCCGGTGACCTTCGAAGGCGAGAACTACCAGATTCCGTACCGCGGCCCCGGCGCCAGCGGCCTCGGCAAGCCGCTGCGCTCGATCCTCCACGGTCGCAAGGACATCCCGATCATCACCGCCACGATCTCGCCCAAGGGAGTCGAAGTCGCGGCCGAGGTGGCCGACGGCTTCATGCCCATCTGGACCAGCGCCGAAGGTCTGTCCACGTTCCAGGCATCGCTGGAAAAGGGCTTTGCCAGGTCGGGCGACGCCGACAAGAAATCGCGCTTCATGATCATGCCGATGGTCAACGTGGTGATCGGCGACGACGTGCAAGCCTGCCGCGACCGCGTCCGCCCTGGGATCGCACTGTACGTCGGTGGCATGGGCGCGCGCGAGAAGAACTTCTACAACTCGCTTGTATCGCGCATGGGATGGGAGGGGCCTGCCAGGAACATCCAGGACCTGTTCCTGTCGGGCAGGAAGGAAGAGGCCACCGCGGCCGTGCCCGACGATCTGGTCGATGCAATCACGCTGGTCGGACCCAAGGAGCGCATCGCCGAGCGCGTGGCGGCGTGGAAGCAGTCGGGCGTGCATTCGCTGATCCTGTCGCTGTCGCGGCGCGAGGACATGCGCACGATGGCCGAGCTTTGCCTCTGAGTGATTCGGGCTCTGCAGTCCATGCGCGATGATGGCGGCGCCGCGTCCGCGCGGCGGTGGGCGCCGCGCTGCAGCCGCCGTGTCCGGGTATCACGTTGAACGGATTCCCGCGCAGACGCCGAGGCCTTCGCATGCCTCGCACGCTGACGGAGAAGGCCATCGTGCTCGTCGTCGGCGCGGCGCTGGCGTACGCGTTGGGCCTGTGGACGGCCCCCGAAGATCCGCGCCGCGGAAAGATGCGCGATTACCCGGACGTCGTGCGAGGACGCGCGCTGGTCAACGACGGGGATAGCATCGAGATCGCACGCACTCGCATACGCCTGTTCGGCATCGACGCGTTCGAGCGCGATCAGCTGTGCGGGCGCAGCGACGGCACGCACTTCCCGTGCGGGCACGTTGCGCGCATCACCCTCGAGCGAATGGTCGGCAACGCCAGCCTGACCTGCGAGAAGCGCGACGTCGACGTCTACGGCCGCATGGTCGCGCGCTGCACGATCGGGCAGACCGACATCGCGGCCGAGCTAGTCCGCGAGGGCCTGGCGCTGGCCTATCGCCAGTACAGCAACGATTACGTGGACGAAGAGGACGAAGCGCGTCTCGGCCGGCGCGGCGCCTGGGATGGCCGCTTCACCACGCCGTGGGACTACCGGCAGGATCGCCGCTGAACGCGGGCCGTCGCCGCGGCTTTCGACCGATGCTCAGGCGACCAGGGCAGCCCGCAGGTTCCGGGTGCAGCGAGGGTCGAAGAGGGGGAAGCACCATCGACGGCTACCTTGCATGCCCCGTCATTATCGTTCGCACCGTAACCGCGAATGCCATTGATGTGATCGCGGCGGGGGGAGTACACGTGCGACGGATGCCCGCGTGCAATCGCGGGCAGAACAGAGCGGGCCGATCTACGAGCCGCGCCATCCCGGATTCACGGTCCTGCATCAGGTGGTCAGCCAGAACCTGGAGACGTTCGTCGAGTTGGCGCGCGCTCGCGGCCATCCTCTGCCGCTATTCGTCGAGCAGACCTTTCGCGACTACTTGGCGTGCGGCGATCCAACCGCGGGGTTCGTCCGCTTCCGTTGTCAACGCTGCCGCTTTGAGCGGATCGTTGCGTTCTCCTGCAAGCGGCGCGGCTTCTGTCCATCTTGCGGGGGTCGCCGAATGGCGGACACCGCGGCCAACCTCGTGGACTTCGTGCTGCCCGAGGTCGGCATACGGCAGTACGTGCTGTCGCTGCCATTCTGGCTGCGCCACCGCCTGGCCTATGATTCCGCACTGTTGACCCCAGTGGTCCAGGCATTCGTCGCCGCCGTGTTCGCGTCGGTGAGGAAGCGGGCTAAGCGCAAGCTCGGTGTTCGCCGCGGGCAGTGCGGCGCTGTGACGTTCGTGCAGAGGTTTGGCGGCGCCCTCAATCTGAACGTCCATTTTCACACGCTCGTGCTCGAGGGCGTCTACGAGACTCCGGCACGCGCGCAGCAGGTGCAATTCCATCCTTTGCCGGCGCCGTCGCTTGAGCAGATCCAGGAATGCCTGGCTGATGCCGCACGACGTATCGAGCGCGTAGTGGCCAAGGGCGGCGTGGGCTCGGAGGACGACGAGAACGGCGATCCGATGCTAAAGACCAATTTGTCGATGGCTGAGATCTATGCCGGCGCGGTGCAGTCGGTAGTGCCGCTTGGCACCGACAAGGGCAGACCAACGCGACGGGTCAGAAAGGAGCCACGCACCGCGCCGGCCTCGCGCAAACAGAGCAAGGATGGCTTGTGTGCCGTCGGCGAGGGCCTGAGCCTGCACGCTGGAGTCTTCGTGCCGGCGCGGGATCGCAGCCGGCTCGAGCATGTGTGCAGGTACGTGGCACGGCCGGCGCTGGCATCGGACCGGCTGACACTGATGGAGGACGGGAGCATCGACTACCGGCTTAGCCGCCCCTGGAATGATGGAACGACGACGGTCGTTCTGGGCCCGCTCGAGTTGCTGGCGCGCCTTGCGGCACTGGTGCCGCCGCCGCGCTCACATCAAGTCCGGTACCACGGCGTGCTGGCGCCCAATGCCGCGTGGCGTGACCAGGTGGTACCGGCAGTCAAGGTCGAGGCAGCGGCCGGCAAGCATTCGCATCGCAGGCACGACGGCCAACCGGCGCGACCAGTGCGCATCCCCTGGGCCGACCTGCTTCGCCGGGTCTTTGCCGTCGACGTGCTTGTATGCCCGCGGTGTGCTGGCCGCATGCACGTGCTGACGGGGCGCGACGCAATAGGGTCCGTCCTGGCGGCAGTCCGCAGATCATCGCCACTGCAGCGGTCACCTCCAGCACGCTGCGCAACGGGCTGAAACCACCGCAGGCTCCGATCACCTGTTTCCCGAAAAGCGCTAGCTGAGCACTGGCACCGCGCCCGTGTGCCGCAGTCCGCGTGAAAGCTCACACGTGGGCGTGGAAACTGCTGAGAAAGGTTGTATCAACCGCGGCGCGGGGACAGGAAAGGACAGGAAAGCGGTACCAGCAAGCCTTCGCGGCATTCGCGCAGTTGTCAGAATGGACCTTATCGGACCCGGGCGAGACCATAGAACCGGTGGCGATACGATGCGGAAGTGCGTTTGAAT